>JAGWRJ010000600.1 GCA_028869725.1 Alphaproteobacteria bacterium
CTGCGCCGCGCTGACGACGGCCTCGCGCGGCGTGCGCTCCCAGCGCACGACGAACAGGACCGCATCCATCATAGGAGCCAGAAGCTTGGAGTCATAAACCGGGAGCAGCGGTGCCGAGTCGATCACGATCAGGTCGAACTGAGTCTTGACCGCGTCCAGTAACCGGGTCATCCGGGTTGAGGTCAGCACATCCTGCGGATTGCATTTGATGTGCGTCGCCGGAAGGACAAGTACACTCGATTTGGGGTCCTTGCGGATGCATTGACCGATGTCTGCACCCAATGCGAGTACTTCGATCAGCCCCTGCTCCACCTTGCCAAACCCGATCGCCTCGCTGAGGCTCGGATTGCGCAGATCGCAGTCGATCAGAAGTACGCGCTGACCACCCCGGGCCGCACTGCGGGCGACGCTGAGCGCGACCGTGGTCTTGCCTTCATCGGGAACCGAGGAGGTGACGAGCAGGAGCTTGGGACGGGTCGGCCCCTTGGAGAGGGCAACACCCATCTGCACGCCGCGCACTGCCTCGGCAAACGCCGACAGGGGCTTGTCAATCACCATGTCTGCGACGTGGCGTGTTGCCTTGGATCCGCCCTTCAGTTCAGGCAGGATGCCAAGGACCGGCACGCCAAGTGCACGCTCGATCTGAGCGGCACGACGAAATCCGAAATCAAGGCGTTCAGCAAGTGTCGCAAAACCGAAGCCGAGCAGAAGTCCGCCGATCAATGCCAGTTCGAGATCGCGACCTTTGGCTGGTGCACTGGGAACCGTAGGCACCACTGCACGAGAAATGATGCGCGCATCCGGTGTCTCGATGCTCGTCTGTCCCTGGGTTTCCTTGAACTTGCTGAGGAACGCCTGATAGAGCTGGTGTGCCGAGGATGCCTTGGCCTGCAGCTCTGAGAGCTTGATCATCGCCTGGCTTTGCGACTGGGTCTGCTTTTCGAGACCATTCAGGCTCGCCTGCAGGGAATTGACCTGCGCCTGGGCAACATCGACATCATTGGCGACAGTTTCGACGACGCGTTTGACCTCCTCATGGATCTTCTCGTCGATACTTTTGATCTGCGAATTGATGTCGATCATCTTGGGGTGGCGGGGACCGTAAACGGTCGCCAGCTGCGCGCGCTCGCGCAGGAGATTGGCCTGCTGCTGACGCAGCGTGGCGATCATGCCCGACTGGAACACCTGCCCGATATCCTCGGCATGACCGCTGGCTTCGAGCTGTTTCACCCTGGAATATTTGGCCTGCGCCTCGGCCAGCTGGGAGCGCGCGGTTATCAGTTGCGCGTTGATTTCGGCCAGCTGCTGGCCAACCACAGATCCGCCATTGGGCGTATCAGTGATGCCGTGCTGTGCCTTGTATTCCTGGACCGCGGCGTCAGCGCTCTGCATCTGCTTGGATAGCTGTTGCAGGCGGCCCGCGAGCCACTTGGCGGTCTTGTTCGTGGCCGCGAATTTCGCGTCGAGCTGGTCCTGGACATATTGCTCGGCAATGGCGTTGGCGATGCGGGCCGCCATATCCGGAATCGGTGAGGATACGGTGACCTGCATCGCAGTCGAGCCGCCCACCTCGTTGACGGTTTCCGAATCGAGCAGATGCTGGATTGCCGCTTCGTGAAGTTCGAGCCGCTGCTCGGCCGGCGTCAGCACGACCTTCTGTGGACTGGAAAACCAGTGCAACGGATTGATGGCAGAGCGGATCTCGCTGAACAGGCTGGGACTTACGTGGCGACCCGGCGGCGGCGGACGGTCCAGTCGCAGCTTTGTCGCCACCTTACTCATCAGATCGCGCGAATGCAGAATCTGGATCTGGTTCTCGATCGAGGTAGAATCCGTCGGCAGTCCGGACAGAACCGCATCTATGCCCATCATCTTGTTATGCCGGTCGTCCAGCATGACGAACGAGCTGGCGTTGTAGATGGGGGTCATGCGGAAGACCATCACCGCCGCCACGGCGACAACTGCGAGAGCCGTTCCCAAAATCAGCCGATAGCGCATGCGCAGCAGGCGCAGCACCACCGACAGATTGATGCCGCCATTCTCACTCTCACCGCCGTCCAGGTTCTGGTCGAGCGGAAGAATGGGCTGACGGAGGAAGGTACGGTCCATGTTCATCTCAGCGCCACGCGGAACCGGCGGCGTATGCCTCCGGCTGCCGCCTCCGCAGTCATCGCGAAATTTTCGTGGCGCATTTGCACGTCAGGCGGCCCCGCTACAGATACAGACTGACGCCGATATGGGCGACATTGTCCGTAAATCGTTGCAATGGATCGGTCGAGCCGCGATCCTGGAAATCATACCCAAAATCCATGCTCATGTTGTGGTTCATTAGGTAGCTGATGCCGAGGCCCGCAGTCAGGTATCGGTCGCTGAGCGGAGTACCGTTGAACTTTGAATCAGTGTAACCGAGATAGCCGTGCACCATGATGTTCTCGCGCATGCTGTAATCTGCAGCGAGGCGCACGGACTGGTCATCTTCTGTCGCCGCCCCCTTGATGGTGGTGCCGTTGAGCTTGCGCGACGCCGTCAGATGGAAGGTCCATAACGGATCGAAGAAGTAGTCGAGATTGGCGCCCCAATCGAGACCGCTGACATTGGGCAACGGGTTGCTGTAGTCCTGCTTGAGGTAGCCGGCGAAAAGCGTACCCACGATCAGCTGGGTGACCTTGGCTTCGATGCCAACATTGGCGGCATAGCCATGACTGTCGCGGTTGACGCCGTTCCGATCCGTGTTCAGCTGGTAATGAACCTGGGCATCGTCGCCTTCGACATACACCGAGTAGCCCGGCGAAAAGAGATAATACAGTCGCATATAACCGCTGTATTCATTGCGGTTGCGATCGGTGTTGTTCAGCGGCGGGAGGCCGAACAACGGCGTGTTGAAGTAATCATAGCGATCGAAGCTGCCGCCGATCGTAAAGCCAAGATGATAGGGCCTATAGTTGAACTCAGCCGCACCGTGCGTGACGTGATATTGGGTAGGAACGATGGCATGGAGTGGCTGGTCCGGCGACGTGCGCGACTCATGCAGGACGTTGTAGCTGCCCGTGGCCCTAATGTTGATGCCACGGCGGATGTCAAGCTGTCCGCTTAGACCCGCGTCCCAGTCATTGTGTCCCTCCGAATGTCGGCGGAGATATTGGTAGGAGTGCAGAGCACCAAAAAAGTCCAGGGCATTGCGGCTCCACTGGGAGTCGATTGCGATTTGTGGACTTTCCGAAAAAAAGATATCGCCAATATGTCCGTCCGGCGTGCGATAGACATTGTCGTCGCCGTCAATGCCTAGCTGCAGAGATGGGAATGCGCGAAAGCCGCCAAGTGGCACGCCTTTGACAGCATATGGCCCGCTCGGCAGCTCGGCACCGGTGTACTTGCGGGTGGGCACCGCACTCGAAAATCCGGCGCCAATTGTCTCGCCGGTGACGGAGACAGCCTGCGACGCATTGGCGTCGGACTGGGCCAAAGCCGGTCCCGCCGCGGTTGCGGCCGTAATCGCCGCCACTGCCATCCAC
>JAGWRJ010000051.1 GCA_028869725.1 Alphaproteobacteria bacterium
ACCTATGGTTTTGATCCGTTTTCCGCAGCGCGCCATGGCACCAGTGATGCCGTGCATGCCAGCGCAACCCTGGTGTCCGGACCTTACAAGGCAGGCCTTGAATATTCCGATGGTTCGGCCGGTGCCGCATTGGGCCTGCCTCATGCCCACCTTGAAGGCTATGAGATCAGCGGTGCCTATGTCGTCAACCGCAATCTGCAACTGACACTTGGTTTTCAGCACGAACGTCTCGTGCGTAGCGGCGCGGTGTTTTACAGCGGTAGTAACGGGCTTGGGCTGAATGCCGTATTCCTGTTTGCAAAGCTGCATGTCTAGGGAGCCAGTGCGCCAATGGCTGCTGCGCCGGCCAGCGGCAAGCCGCGGACACGAAGGCAGCTCTGTGCGTCAATGCCGCCAAGGCCATAGACGGGCAGGGTGGCCGCGCGCAGCAGTGCGGCAAGGCGGAACGGACCCAGGCCGTGCGTCCCGGGATGACTTTTGGTAGCAAACACCGGAGACAGAAGGGCGGCATCGGCGTCGCATGCTGCCGCGTGATGCAGGGCACGCAGATCGTGGGCGGCGTAGCTGATGAACCAGTCTGGTCTGCGCACGCGCCACTTAAGGAGCGCATCGGCGCGTGCCTCAGGCAGATGTAGGCCATCGGCGCCGCAGCGGCTGGCAAGTTCGGGATCATCGGCAACGAGCAGCAGATGGAAGCGGGCTCGGCAGATAGGTGTGCAGAGCTGGACCAGCTGCTCGCGGCGGGCTCTGTCCTGCGCGCGCAGAATGACGAGGCTGCCGCGTGGTAGCGCTCTGATGGCGGTCGCAGGCGCGGGAAGGCGTACGTCATCGGTCAGCAGGACGAGTGCGGGCACGCGTCCGGCATAGCGCGATTGCGCGTTGAGCTGTGCGGCCAGCCTTGCTAGTTTTGCCCGCTCGCGCAGTTCGGCCATTCATGTCCCTTTCCCAAGAGTCTCAAAGCCGGTTGGACGCCATTGTGGCGCGCATTGACGCGGCGCGGAAGCGAAGCGTCAGACCGGCGCCCTTCACACACCTGATTGCAGTATCCAAGACGCATGGTGTGGAGAAGATCGAAGCGCTGATCGAAGCTGGCCAGACCCGCTTCGGAGAAAACCGGGTGCAGGAGGCCAAAGCCAAGTTTACAGACCTTAAGGCACGACATCCCGAGCTTGAACTGCATCTGATCGGCCCCCTGCAGAGCAACAAGGTCCGCGATGCAGTGGCCCTCTTCGACTACATTCATTCGCTGGACCGGCCGAAACTTGCGCAGGCGCTGGCAGAGGCGCGGACGCAGTCGGGGCATTGTCCTGCTCTGTTCGTGCAGGTCAACACGGGCGAGGAGCCGCAGAAATCCGGCGTGATCCCGTCCGAGACCGCCGCGCTCGTCCATCTTGCGCGCGATGAACTCGCTCTGCCGGTGGTCGGCCTGATGTGTATCCCGCCGGCCGAGGATGCGCCTGCCGTGCATTTTGCCCTGCTGGCGAATCTTGCCCGCGATCTGGGGCTTGAGTTCCTCAGCATGGGTATGAGCGCCGACTTTGAAACAGCTATTGCCTTTGGCGCCACACATGTGCGCATCGGCAGTGCCCTCTTTGGTGAACGCGACTAGCTTTTGAGCTGCAGGGATTGCTGATAGGCGGCAAGGGCCCGCAGCGCCAATTCGCCGGAGATGCCTCGGGACGACAGGGCGGCGAGCAGTGCCGTGCCACCTGCGACCTGCGGGCGAACCGCAGCGGTTGCGGGCGGAGGCGTCACAGATATGGGGAGTGGCGCCGGGGCCGACAGGTTGAGGGCTGCCAAACTCTGGACTGAGGCGAGGGCAGAGGCGTTTAAAGGGGAGATGCCATGTCCCGTCTCTGGCTCAAGACTGGCCAGCATGGTGGGACTGGAGGGTTTGTTGCCCGAGAGATGAATGCCGGTCAGGTTTTCAGCAAAGTCGAGAATGTGGTCGCCGATACCCTCGCCCGTCAGATCCTTGACCGCCAGATTGACGAACGAAGAAACCGCCCCGTAGATGCCGCCGAACAGCGTGTCGCCGGCGATCTGCTCGAAGCTGCCGATCTTGTCTCCTGTAATCGCCCGGTAAAGTGTGGAGATGACGGGCAGGTGCTGCAGCGGATTGATGATTTCCAGCAGATCGGAAAAGAACGAGCCGCCACTTTCTGCTGCCGGTTTTGACGGCGCAGGTGTCGGGATATTTGCAGGACTGGCAGACGCAAGCTGCAGCGGCTGGGTCATGCGCGCATGCAAGCAAGCTTCGCGCCAACGCGGCAGATCCAAGCGTTGGGCCGATGACAACGCGGTGCCGGGCAAAATTTGCCGGGCGCTCTAGAACAGATGGCCGGCCTTTTCTGCCTTGGTACGCAGATAGGCGTCATTATGCGGATTGCTGGCAAAGATGTGCGGCACCCGTTCCACGACCTCGACTCCGGCAGCGGCAAGGCCTGCGAGCTTGTCGGGATTGTTGGTGAGAAGGCGTACGCTGTTGTAGCCAAGGAGCGCCAGCATGCGTGCTGCTACCCCATAGAGCCGTTCATCGCTCGCAAAGCCCAGCCGCTCATTGGCTTCAACGGTGTCGAAGCCCTGGTCCTGCAGGCGATAGGCACGCAGCTTGTTGATCAGACCTATGCCGCGCCCCTCCTGGGCCAGATAGAGCAGAATGCCGCCTCCGGCGGCGGCGATCGCCGCAATTGCCCCACGCAGCTGCTGGCCGCAGTCGCATTTGAGAGAGCCGAGAAGATCGCCCGTGAAGCACTCCGAATGCAGCCGCGTGAGGACGGGGTCATGTGGTGCTGGGCTGTTGATGATGATGGCATAATGTTCGGGCCCCCCGCCGGCTGGACGGAATGCGGCGATTTCGCTGTCAGGTGCGCCTTCCAGAGGAACCCGCGCCCGTGTCACGAGGCGCAGCGCGGCGACACTATCGCTGTCATACGAGCGGATCACGTCCGCGGTGATGCGGGCCAATGCCGGTTCAGGCTGGGTGTGTGGCCACAGGAGTACTGCGGGCAGCAGTCCGGCCAGCTTGGCGAGCTTGACGGCTTCGCCGGCTCCCAAGGGCAATGGCGCGCGCAAGGCGCTAAAGGGTCCTTTCAGAGGGGACGCCAGATCGGAGGTTGGATCGGCAATGGCGCGAATGTGATCAGAAGACCAGCCCGGCTCGCGCCTGACGGCCACCACATCCGGTGTATAGAGCCGGATCTTGAGTGTGGCGGCACGCGGATGGGTCAGGATCAGCAGGCCAGGTTCGGGCGAGGTTCGATCCACGGCCAGGATCTGGTCGTCGGTCGCCGTCTCGACGCTGAGGATGATGCTGGCTGCCTCTGGACCTTCGAGGGCAAGCGGCAGCCCGCGGCGCAGGGTACCGGCCGCGGCAAGGGTGCTGGCAACGCGTGCTGCGGCCGTTTGCGTCGCAGTATCAGGAACGGCAGAGTCCATGGCCCGACATACACCGTCGAGGCCAAAGCGGGTAGACTTTCACGCCGGGCGGATCCTGTCGCTGGGCGAAGGTGGCTGGCGTCGACAACAGATGGCTACGCCGTGGCAGCCATGCAGTGGAGACAAGATGGCAAGCAAGAAGCGTATTTTGCTCGTAGATGATGACCAGATGCTGCGCAGCTCGTTGGCCGAGCAGCTGGAGGCCGAAGGTGACTATGTCGCGGTCGAGGCGGCAAGCCTGGCGGAGGCTCGCGCCAAGGCCAGGGATGGCCTGTACGAGTTCATGATCCTCGACGTCGGTCTCCCCGATGGCGACGGACGGGTATTGTGCGCCGAACTGCGCGATGCGGGCATTTCCTGCCCGATCATTCTTCTCACGGCCAAGGACGGCGATGCCGACATGATCGCCGGGTTGAAGTCGGGGGCCAATGACTATGTGGCCAAGCCCTTCCGCTTTGCTGTGCTGATGGCGCGGATCCATGCGCATCTGCGCAGCCACGAGCAAAGCGAGGATGCCGTATATCGCATCGGGCCCTACACCTTCCGGCCCAGTGCCAAAGTGCTGATCGATCAAAACGGCAAGCGGGTGCGCCTGACCGAGAAGGAAACGAATATCCTGAAATTCCTCTACCGGTCCGGAGAGACCGTCCCCCGCGAAATGCTTTTGCATGAAGTCTGGGGCTATAATCCTGCAGTCACGACCCATACGCTGGAAACCCACATCTACCGGCTCCGCCAGAAAATCGAACCCAATCCGGCTCAGGCCCAGATCCTGATCACCGAGACCGGCGGTTATCGTCTGGTTGCGTGAGGGGGCCCCTCACTATTGACGTAGCTGGTATGCAGATTTTGCAGCTATGTGGAACTAGTGTGGACCCACTATATGGGTGTTGCTACTAGAGGCGGGACGAGAGATGAACTCAGGTCGCAACGAACATTTAGCCCAATTTCTGCGCGGAGCGCTTTTGGCTGCGGCACTGATTTTGCCCACCACGGGCCACACGGTGCCGGCGGCGCTGGCAGCGGAAACCTCCGGCAGCTGGATCACGCTTCCCACGCGCAGCTTTGCCGTCCATCGCGTGCGGCTGAACGATCTGGTGGCCAATCTCACCGTCAAGGTTGGACC
>JAGWRJ010000601.1 GCA_028869725.1 Alphaproteobacteria bacterium
TATGTCCACAATGCCGGAGCTGCGACGACCCTCGGCCCCTTTCTAGATATGCCTGTCGAGACCATGCGCGACCTAGTAGCGCGCAATGTAATCGCCGTCATGGAGGCCTGCTCAAACTTCGGGCGGCCCATGCGCATCCGAGGTCGAGGTGGCATTGTACTAATGGGCTCTGGCGCCGGCCTCGGCGGTCAGCCGGGCCTGGCCGTCTATTCGGGCGTGAAGGGATTCATGTTGAATCTGGCCGAATCGCTGTGGTCAGAGCTTCGCCATGCCGGGGTCGATGTAGTCGGCATTGCCGCACCCATGATGGACACGCCTACGCTTCGTCGTTCTTTAGGCGATACCAAGATGACCGGAATCTACGATCCGGCAGAGGTTGTACGAACCGCGCTACTCCATCTTGGCAATGGACCATCCTATGTCTACGCGCTCGATCCCTCAGAACAGGTTTTCGAGCGTGAGACGGCCGCCCGCAAGGAACGCGTGCTGGCAGTCGAACGGGTGAGTGCTGCACTCCTCGGTGGCGATTGAGTGATCGAAAAGGACAGATCGGCTATGCTGCAACCTGAAGGCTCAGTGATCGAGTTATGCTACGTGGTTGCCGACATGGACACCGCCATCCTTCATTGGACGACGAAGATGAAAGCAGGTCCTTTCTTCGTCGGCGACATGCATTTCGAGACTGGGCACCGCTATCGCGGCCAGCCGTCTGTGCTATCGATCCGAGTTGGCTTCGGCTTTTCAGGGGGGGTGCTGATCGAACTGGTGCAGCCGCTGGTCAGCGACCGCTCGGTCTTTAGCGAGGTTCTATCGCAACGCGGCCCCGGTTACCATCACGTGATGCTACGCGAAGACTTCGACGCGGCCCATAAGCGCCTGACCGCGCAGGGACTGAAACCCGCCCTTGAATGCACCACGCCGCTCAATGAGAGATGCGTGCTGTTCGATACGCGCGACGTTGACGGTGGGTATATCGAAATAATGGATCTCCATATCTCTTTTGGCAAGCTGACCGAAGCGATAGCACGGGCACACCAAAATTGGGATGGCAGCGAGCCTGTTCGCGAGCTCGGGCCGCACCTGATAGAGAGCATGGGGGCTCACCAATGAGCGACGTACTGGATCGGTTCCGACTAGACGGCCGTACCGCGATCGTCACGGGGATTGGCCCCGGCGTCGGCGAATATGTGGCAAAGGCATATGCCGCGGTCGGCGCAAATGTCGTGCTCGCTGCGCGCACAGCCGACAACCTCAAGCGAGTGGCTGCCGAGATCAATTCGGGGGACGGAGGGCGCGCCGTCGCTGTGCAGACCGATGTCGGCGATAAGGCGCAACTCATCCGACTTGTCGATGCAGCTCATGACGCGTTCGGGCCCATTCATGTCGTCTTCAACAATGCCGCAGCCGGTGTGGTCGGAATTGATGCGGGCATTTGGGGGAACACCGACGAAGTCTGGAAGACGGCGATGGATGTCAATGTTCTGGCCAGCTACCGATTGGCCGAACTCACTTTCCCCGACATGGAGAAACACGGCGCTGGCAGTTTCATCACGGTGCAAAGCTGCGGCGGCTTTACGCCGCTTCTGCCGGCGATTGCCTATGGTGTAAGCAAGGCTGCGTTATCGATGCTGACACGGCACCTTGCCAAAGCGCTGGCGCCGGTCTGCCGGGTCAATTCGATTTGCATTGGTTCAATGAGCCCGGACGGTGTCGAATTGGAACATCATAAGGGCTACAAGCTAGCCGAGCGAAACGCTATAAAACGCTTTGGTGCCGCCGACGAAGCGGTGGGCGCTGCGCTTTTCCTGGCTTCGAATGCGTCAAGCTATACGACTGGAAGCATTGTCTGGACCGAAGGTGGCCGTGTGGGGACGCTGTCCTAATCGGGCGATAGGGCAGTCCCGGCCGTCTCCACGAAAAGAGGCCGCAATGCACTTAAAATCGGGCTTATAACGCTACGCCGAACCACGAGGTGGCGGCGAATATCCCATCGTCTATGTAGGTAGTAGGGCCAAACCTCTCCTGGGAAATGGAGTGGCGGACAATTCGTGCCTTGGCGTTGAGATCGGCACAAACCCAGATCAAATTGGCGGCTTGGCAGGTGGAAAGGGAGGCGGAGAGGGCACCCTTTCCAAAGGCCTGGCCATGCAATCCAGGGTGCCGGTTCAGGTCTTACGGCATTGTCAGTTCTGTTGATCGGCGAACTCTTTTATGACTGCCGCAACATGGATCGTGCACCTAAGCTGGTGGTGCATGGGGCGATAGCGCGCCAGTAGGGGGCTCTTGGAGACCTTGATGATATGCACATCGCCATAGAATGCAGAGCGCGAAGCCCTGCTGCACAACGCAACCTACGCGGTGGTCCAGGTATCTCGATTATCGGCAGCTCTGGCCGCATATTCAAGTTGGCTAGTCACCCGCAATCACCGCGATACAGCTGGCACGCGAGGATATGTCCACATGCTATGTTCCAACTTTGTGCCTGTACTGTGCCAGAGTCTGAGCAAAGTCCACCTGACGTTGGACAGGTCGCTGCAACTTGTCACCCAATCTTGAATGACATCTCGGGCTGCCGAACCAATGCCTGATCACTTATTATGAGCACGGGGCTATTTGGAGCGGCGGGAATATGTAAGTCGGGCCGCGAGAACCTTTCCCCCGGTAGGAAGCGACAGTGTGCATTTCGCCAACAATGGCGGTAGGACGGTACTAGACCCGGCATCAGAAATGGGAGGCGACGATGACAGATGATTCGGCGGATGGACCACTTGACCCGCCGACCCTCTTCCGCGAGGCGGAGGCATCGACAGGCCTTAGCGACTGGGGCCGTGATCTCAGCTTTCATACCGGGCTGGGCGTCTTCATAGATGCCATTGAATCCATGAACGCCTCACCCGTATTGCGGTCACAGGCGCGACAGAGAATCCGGCACGTTCTTGAAACACGATTGCGTCTCGTGGAGGACGCTCGCCTGCATCCTGAAATCGAAATGCAGGCCATCGAGCAGCCTCTGGTCGTGATAGGTCTACCGCGCACCGGAACGACGATTACTTACGATTTGTTGACACTCGATCCGGCGTCGCGCGCTCCGCGCGAGTTCGAACTCTATATGCCCTGGCCTGCAACGGATGCCGCCACTTTCGATCGAGACCCGCGCATCGCAGCGGTCCAGGCGATGTATGAGAACCTTCTCGCGCACGCTCCCGACCTGAGCAAAATCCAGCGGCTCGATTGCCGTCAACCCGGTGAGTGCAATCACGGTATGGTGTTCCACTTCGCGGGCA
>JAGWRJ010000602.1 GCA_028869725.1 Alphaproteobacteria bacterium
CGCAAGTGAGCGCAAAACACCGTGGGCGTGGACAATCGCCACCTTTTTTGGCGCAGGCCTGGGCAAGCCGGGTCCGGGAACCTGGGGATCAGTCGCCGCCGTTTTGCTGTGGGCACTGTTCGGCCTTCTCGGGCATCCTTCACCGCACGCGCTGTTCATCGCCCTGCTGGCGGGCATCGCGCTCACATTGATCTTCGGAATCCCAGCCGCCACCCTGGCCGCGCGCGAGAGCGGCCGCAAGGACCCTGGCTTCGTCGTCATCGATGAGGTCGCGGGCCAGTGGATCACCCTGCTCGGCAGCCCCCTGGATTGGCGCCACGGACTGCTTGCGCTCATTCTCTTCCGGCTCTTCGACATCACCAAGCCCTTCCCAGTCCGGCGGCTGGAGCGTCTGCCCGAAGGCTGGGGGATCGTCCTCGATGACGTAGCTGCAGGACTGTATGCTTTGGGTATAGCCTCGCTGGTACGCATCTGGTTCTGAAAACATCATGCCTCGCACCCGTTCTCAATCCGCGCCGCAAGACATCCCAACGATGCCGCATCTCGACGACATCGCGCCATCGGCGGCTCTGCCGCAGGGAGAAGTGGAACTGGTCGGCGAAGGACTTGGCCCCCATGGATCGGCCCTGCCCTCCGTCTTCATCGGTCCCGAGTCCGGACATGTGGTGATGGCGCGCCCATCGCGGCTCGCCTTTCGCGTGCCGGACGATGCAACCACCGGACTGGTTGAAGTGCGCTCAACCGGCGGCACGAGCAATGCTCTGCCTCTCCGTGTAGCCCGTCAGCTCTCCAGCGGCCTGCACCCCGTCACCAGCCCGGCAATCAGCCGCTCCGGCATGATCTATGCCACCATCTCAGGCCCGCGCGGCAAGCAGACGCCCGTCTCCATCGTGCGCGTCAGCCCCGACGGCCGTGGCACGCCCTTCGTCACCGGCATTCTCAACGCGACCGGCCTGGCCTTCAGCCCCGAGGGCGACCTCTATGTCACCTCCCGCGCCGAGGGCAATGTCTACCGCATCGACGGCGCCGGCGAACCCACCCTCTATGCCGAAGGCATGGGCATCGCCACCGGAACCGCCTTCGACGCCGAAGGCAATCTCTTCGTCGGCGACCGCAGCGGCACCATCTTCAAAATCGATCCGCAGCGACTCATCTTCGTCTATGCCACGCTGGAGCCTAGCGTCTCTGCCTACCATCTCGCCATGGGCGCCGACGGCGTACTCTTCGTCACCGGCCCCACCCTCAGTTCCAATGATGCGATCTGGGCCATCGACACCCATGGAAGCGCGCGCGCCTGGTACCGTGGGCTGGGCCGTCCTCAGGGGCTCGCAGTATCCAGCGAAGGCGACATCTACGTCTGCGCCTGCCTGCGCGGGCGCCGCGGACTGGTGCGCTTAACCGCAGCGGGCCAGGCAACCTTGGTGCTTAGCGGCATTCAGCTCGTTGGCGTTGCATTCTCCCCGCTTGGCACGACCGTGCTTGCCACCAACGATTCCGTGTACGATGTGGACTTGGGCGTGGAAGGGTTCATTCCCCAATAAGCCAGCGCTCTGCCGCGCCAGTCCTTGCAACGGTTCACAACCCGCAGCAGCTTGCCGCTCGCGCAAACGGCATCCGAGTCGCAACCCGAGGAGCCAGCAATGAGCATTGCACCCACTCCCCCGGCGCCGTACTACGCCGTCATCTTTACTTCCATCCAGACCGCTCCGGACAAGCAGTAGGCAGCAATGGCCGCAGCCATGGTAAAGCTTGCTGCGCAACAGCCCGGCTTTCTCGGAATGGAATCGGCGCGCGACGCGCTGGGCATCACCGTCTCCTATTGGGCAAGTCTGGAATCGATTGCCGCCTGGCAACGCAACTCCGCCCACGTGGTCGCGCAGCAGCGTGGACGCGAAGACTGGTACGCGGAGTTCAAGACCCGTATTTGCAAAGTGGAGCGGGATTACGGATTTCAGCACAAATGAACTGCGCACGCTGATCTGCAACAATAGAACGAGCGCGGCCTGTCATCCCCCTCAGCCTCAGTGACGCGCGCGATTGCAAGCAGGAGCTGAAAGCGCCTTCATGAAATGCGAAATCATTGCGGTCGGCTCTGAGATGCTTACGCCGTACCGCCAGGACACAAATTCTCTCTACGTCACCGAAAAACTCAACGAGCTCGGCGTTACAGTCGTCTTCAAGACCATCGTCGGCGACCGGCGCAAAGATCTGGTCGGCGTGATCCAGACGGCGCTCGGCCGCGTAGACATCGTCGTGCTGATAGGCGGTCTGGGACCGACAGAAGATGACCTCACGCGCGAAGCTACCGCCGAGGCTCTTTCTCTCCGCCTGCGCCGCGATGGCGCCGTGCTCGCCGCCCTTCACGCGCGTGCGGCTTCCTGGCGCATGCCCATGCCGGAGAACAACCTCAAGCAGGCCGACGTCATCGAATCGGCAACCGTGCTGCCCAACCCCAACGGCAGCGCCCCCGGTCAATGGCTCGACGCAACCTACAACAAATATCGCAAGCTGGTGATGCTCGTGCCCGGCCCGCCCAATGAATGCAAGCCCATGTTCGACGCCGAGTGCCTGCCGCGTCTGCGCGCAATCGTTCCGCAGCGCCACATCGCCAAGCGCACTCTCAAGGCCGCCATGATCCCGGAGTCGCAGGCAGACAAGCTCCTTGCGCCC
>JAGWRJ010000603.1 GCA_028869725.1 Alphaproteobacteria bacterium
AATACGACAGCTTGCGGCCATCCAAATTGGCTGAGCGTTGGAAGATCTGAAACAACATGTGGTGCGGTCGGCGGCACTGGCATGCAGTCGCTCGCACTCGAAGACCTTCACGCCGCCCAGCCAGGCGTCCAGGTGGGTGCTGTGCAGCCGGACCTTCAGCCGGTGTCCGGCCAGTCGCGAGGGAACGCTGTAGAGCACGCTCTAGGCCGTGAACACGCCGAACTTGCTGACCCGTGCATCGATCTCCTTGAAGTCGCCCGTGCGGCGCACCGGCAGCGGCTTCAGGCAGGCGCGCTCGGCTTCCCACGCTCCTGCGCAGCGGACATTGAGCCGACGCACGGTCTCGGCGACGAACTACTCGTAGGCCGGCAGGTCGATCAAGACAATTGTCGGCCGCCAGTGAACCGCTTCAACCGCTTGTTGTGCCGGATGTTGCCGAACACCGGCTCCACCGTGCCGAGGCGCTGGCTGTAGCGCCTTCTTCCTTCCGTGCTATCGAGCGGCGCTTCATGGCTTCGAGCACCGCGTTTGCACGGGCCGGTTGCTTCTTGAAGATCGCCACCTGTCGCACCGCCGTGCGCTGCGGATGGCGCAGGCATCTGTGTCTTTGCTCGCAGTGCCCGCAGCCGCTTTTGCTGCCGATGTACTTGTGGCAGCTTCGCCCGTTGATCGTGCAGTCGCTGCCGTTGCTGTGGAGCTTCAGGCCCGCCGGGCAGGTGCAGTGACTGGCGTCTTCGGCCACGCGGAAGTCCTCGGACCGGTACAGCCGGATCGTTCCCTCTTTGCCCTGTCCTTGCCCCGTAGGTTTTTTCTCGTACAGCGGATCGGGCTTGGCCTTGTGTTTGCCCTGGCCTTCTAAGCGCTCGTCGCGCTGACGTATCTGGTTGTCCGCGATCAGCGCATTGATGTGCAGATCGGCCAGAGCCTGCAGGTTCTCGCTGCTGTGGTACCCGGCATCAGCGGTGATCAGGGTGTCTTCGCCTCTGACCCCATCACTGGCTTTGACCATGGGCAGCAGCATGGCCTGCTCCGAGCCTGAGCCGATGTCTCTTGCCTGTCTGTCGCGCTCATAGCTCATCACCTGGCCGACAAGCTGATGCACGCGCCGAGCGGTTTCGCCCAGGCCGCGCTCCTCGATGCGGCGGATCACGTCCAACGCGTCCGGCGCGCGCAAATCGCGCACGGACTTCTGGCCGATGTAGGGGACTGCGTTTGCTTGCAGGCGCTAGAGGATGTTCGCTGCCGTGTTACTGCTGAGCGAGGGCGCGCGGCGCGCGTGCCACTCGCGGGCAATGACCTCGAACGCATCCACGACATCAACCGGAGCGCCAGTAACTTTCGCCTTACGTGCCGCGCTGGGGTCGATGCCCGTCCGCAGTAACTGCTGGCGAATGTCTGCGGCCCGCTGCCTGGCACGCGAGAGCGTCACATCAGGATAGGCGCCGACGCTCAGGGCCTTGCCCTTGCCCTCATGTCTGTAGTCGAAGCGCCACCAGCGCTTGCCATCGGTCCGCAGGAGCAGGTACAGGCCGTCGCCATCGCGAAGACGCTGGAGTTTGTCAGAGGGCTTGGCGCGGCGTAGGGCCGCATCGGTCAGGAGGTTTGAGGCCATTTTCCAGTAACCAGGAGGCGCATCTGCGGCGTTACTGGCAAGGTTGCTGGAAGGCGACTTGAGAATGCAAGGAACAGCGTGCAACATCGGGCAACGTGTTTGCGCCACAACTTGCTGATTTTCCTTGAAAATTTGACTGTTTTAGGACGCTGCGAAACGCCTAAAACATGCGTCTGGTGCCGGGAGGGGGACTCGAACCCCCACGCTTTTAAGGGCGGCGGATTTTGAGTCCGCTGCGTCTACCGATTCCGCCATCCCGGCAAAACTTAAGATTATTTCACAGTTAGCGGCCCTGGCCGGTTGTCGTCTTGTGTACGCACAAGAGGGGACCGCATGCCAGCATGCGTGGCGGCTGATTGCGTCAACTGGCTGTAGCGCAGGCGCAGACCGCCTTCGGGGCGGTTATCGAGGGTGATCTGGCCGCCGAGGTTTTGCGCGATGTTGCGCATGATGGCCAGCCCGAG
>JAGWRJ010000604.1 GCA_028869725.1 Alphaproteobacteria bacterium
CCGCGCCAGAAGGCCCGGGCCGCAGGCATCGCGTTTGCCGATCACTTTGTGATGCCGGTTTGGGGAGAACCCACACTGCCCCAGTTTCGCGCGCACCTTACCCGTCTTAAGCCAGGCATCAGCGAGATATTTGCCCATCCGGTGGAAGATGGCGCAGAACTGCGAAGCTATGATCCGCGCGACGCCGACGTGCGCGCCGGAGATTATGTCACGCTGACCGACACGAAGCTGGCCCAGATCCTTGCCGAGGAAAAGATCGAGCGCATCAGCTTTCGTCCGTTGCGCGAGCTGATGCGGCAGGGCACGCGTCAGGGGTGAGACGCAAAGAATGCAAGCGTTGCAGCCCGTGCCTGGCGGGCATCTGTATACCACATCTGATGTCCGGCATTGGCGTAGGTAACGGCCTCCGCCCCGGGAATGTGGTGCGCCAGATAGCGGTCGATGATGCGCAGAAACGGGTATGATTTGGCGCCGCTCATGACAAGAACCGGTACGCGGATTTGTGCGACATCACGCGCGGACAGCGGAGGAAACAGCGTTCCGTCCGTCATCATCACGTCCCATTCGTGGGCGTTGCCCAGCATCTCAGCACGATCGGCCGCAGAAAAGCGGTGCGTCCACGCAGTGGGATCGGCAAACACATAGTCGATGAACGCTGCCACCCCGGCCGCATCGTGGTGGGCACGAAAATCTTTCTGCATGGGTTCCACCATCCGTGCCTGGATATCGGTATAGAGCGCACGCGCGCGCGCGCGGCCCGGTCCTGTGACGTCTTCCAGCAGGGGAATGGCGGGCGGCTCTGCGAGCACCACTGCCCGCAGCAGCTCAGGGTGTCGAATAGCGAGATAAAGTGCCGTCAGCGCACCATAGGAGTGGCCCACCACATACACCCGTCCCAGATGCAAAGTGTGAATGAAAGCCGCCAGATCCTGCGCATCCGCGATGGCTGAGTAACCGGCACGGGCCGGATTGTGATTGGGCGGATTATAGCGCCGACTGTAAGCGATGGCGCGATAGTGCCGCGCGGCGAAGGCAGGCACCTGCTCCTGCCAGTAGTTCATCTGACTGAGAGAGCCGTGCACAAAAATCACTAGTGGCCCCGCTCCCTCTTCAGCGTAGTGGAGGACGAGGCCATGTCCGATCGCAGCCACCCCGAAGCGCAGCTGCCCTGCCATCGCGGAGGGAGGAAGAAGGAGAATAAGAGCCGCAATGGCGAATGTGAGGCGCATGGAGGTCACCTTCGGAACAATCGCAGTCATGGTGCCTGAAAGCGCCGGCCGTGAGCCCCTCACCAGACGCATGGCTGCTCCTCGCCCGCATAATGGCTCGCCACTAAAGGCCCTGCACTAGATTTATAGGGAATAAACCCAGGAGTGATTGCAATGCGCTATGGACCGGTTCTTGCCCTGTTCGTCCTGATGCCGGCTTCGGCGGCAGTGGCCCAGACCATACCGGTCGCGGCCTTTCATGCCGTCGACGTACATGGTGGCGGCGAAGTGATTCTCCATCACGGCGCCGCCCAGCGTGTCACCGTCGTCAAGGGTGACGCGAAAACCGCGGAGATCCGGGTCGATCCCGCGGGCACGCTGCATCTTTCACCGTGCGCAAGCGCAATGGGCTGCTTCTGGCATCAAGGACCATTTAGGGTTGAGGTGATCACGCCGACCATAACGGCGATCAACGTCCACGGCGGTGGCGAGGCCCGGGCCGACGGAACGTTTCCGGTTCAGCCACATCTCTCCGTGTCAGTCCATGGTGGTGGTGAGGCGGATCTGAAGGCTATTCAGGCGCAGACGGTCAACGCGAACATTCATGGCGGTGGCGAAGCCAAGGTTTATGCCACGCAGAAGCTTGCAGCAGAGGTATATGGTGGCGGCGAGCTACGCTACTGGGGCCACCCAAGCGTCTCTTCCAGTGTTCATGGCGGTGGCAGCATCTCCCGGGGCGACTGAGATCTTCCAGCAGGCGCGAGCGGAAGGCCTAGCCGTTTTCGGCGAGCACCCTGCCGGCAAGATAGAGCGAGCCGCAGATCAGGATACGGGGCGCATCATCGACGTCGCCCATCCGCGCCCACGCGCTGACCTGCAACATGGCGTCGTCGGGATCATCGGCGGGACTGGCTTCCAATCCCGCCCTGCGGGCGGCGTCGTAAAGCTCTCCCGCACCCATGCTCGCCTCTGCACCTGCGATCGCCACAGTCACGACGTGCCGTGCCAGACCGCGAAACGCCGCCAGATAGCCGACCGCATCTTTGGTCTTCAGCATGCCGCAAATCAGATAGAGCGGCTTGGGGCTCTTTTCTTCGAGATCCGCAAGGGCGCGGGCGATGGCATGGGCGCCATGCGGATTGTGTCCACCATCAAGCCAGACCTCCGCTCCGGGCGGCGCAGCCTGAACGAGCGGTCCACGCACCAGCCGCTGCAGGCGTGCTGGCCAGTCGACGCTGCGTAACCCGGTCTCGATCGCCGCGTCGGCGCCCCAGCCGCGCCCGGCATGACGCAAGGCGGCGATCGCTGTGGCGGCGTTTTCAATCTGATGGGCACCTGTGAGCCGCGGCAGGGGCAGATCGAGCAGACCGTGCTGATCCTGATAAACCATACGGCCATGCTCCTGATGGGCGAAAAAATCCTGGCCAAACACATAAAGCGGCGCGCTGAGGGCATCTGCGGTACGGGCTATCACGTCGCGCGGCACATCATCCTGGTTGCCCACGACGACGGGGACACCGCTTTTGATGATGCCAGCCTTTTCGGCCGCAATGCCTGCGATCGACTCACCGAGGAATTCGGCGTGATCTAGGCCGATCGGGGTGATGACCGTCATGGCAGGACGCACCACCACATTCGTTGCATCGTACCGGCCGCCCAGCCCGACTTCCAGAACGAGCGCATCGGCCGGCACCCGTGAAAACGCCAGGAATGCTGCGGCAGTGGTGATTTCGAAGAAGGTGATCGGTTCACCCTGATTGGCACGCTCGCATTCGTCGAGCACGGCTGCAAGTTCGGCTTCCGATATCAGCTGGCCTGCAATGCGGATGCGTTCATGAAAATGCACGAGGTGAGGCGAGGTATAAACGTGAACCTTGCGGCCCTCAGCCTCCAGCATGGCGCGAGCAAACGCGCAGGTCGAACCCTTACCATTGGTACCGGCCACGTGAATGACAGGCGGAAGCGACTGCTCGGGATGACCAAGTCGCGCCAGCAGACGCTGAATGCGATTGAGGACCAGATCGATCCGCTTTGGATGCAGGCCCAAGAGCCGCTCCAGTATCGCCGCGCTGGACGGGCGTTCTGTAATCATCGCGACGCGGGCGTTGCCGCTGCACTGTGGCTGGCTTCAGCCGAAATGATCGCCGGAATCTGAAGCGGGCGCGGTTTGGGCTTCTTCATCAGGATGTGAATCAGGCGCGAGAGGGTGGGACGCAGATCGTGACGGTGAACCACCATGTCCACCATGCCGTGATCGCGCAGATATTCGGCACGCTGAAAACCTTCCGGGAGCCGTTCGCGAATGGTCTGCTCGATCACCCGCTGCCCGGCAAAGCCGATGAGGGCACCTGGTTCGGCAATGTGCACATCACCGAGCATGGCGTAGGAGGCCGACACGCCGCCGGTAGTCGGGTCGGTCAGTACCACAATGTAGGGAAGTCCGGCTTCTTTCACCTGATCAACGGCGATGGTTACGCGCGGCATCTGCATCAGGGACAGAAGCCCTTCCTGCATGCGGGCTCCACCGGCTGAGACGAAGAGCACAAAGGGACGCTTTTCATCAACCGCTACCTGCATGGCACGTACGAGGGCCTCACCGACGCCCATTCCGAGCGAGCCACCCATGAAGTCGAATGGCTGTACCGCAGCCATCACCGCCAGGCCATCAAGGGTGCCACGGGCAGCAACGAGCGCCTCGCTTAGGCCGGTTTTGGCGCGGGCTTCCCTGAGCCGGTCGGTATAGCGCTTGGAATCGCGAAACCTGAGCGGGTCGCTCATCACTTCCGGCGCAGGCAGGGTTTCATAAACCCCACCGTCGAAGAAACTGCGCAGCCGGTCGGCCGCACCAATGCGCATGTGATGACCGCAGCGCGGACAGACATATTGGGCTGCGTCCAGATCGCGGTGAAAGATCATCTCGCCGCAGGATGGACATTTGCGCCAGAGATTTTCGGGCGTTTCCGAAAGCCGCCCGGCCATCAGGCTTTTAATCCGTGGGCGGACGAAGTTTGCGATCCAGTTCATAATCCCATCCTAGCACGTTTGGCCGCGTGCTCCATGCACCGCATCGGAGAGTTCCCGGCAGAATTCCAGGGTGTGTGCGAGCAGCGCCTCCCCCGCAAGTCCCTTTGCGTGGGCCGCGGCGATCCGTGTGACGATTGCCGAGCCGACCACCACGGCGTCTGCAAGTCGAGCGATCTTCGCAGCCTGCTGAGGGGTTCTGATGCCAAAGCCGACTGCGACCGGAAGCTGCGAGGTCCGGCGCACGCGCTCAATGGCGGCCGCGACGGCGTCTTCGGCAACTTCCTTGGTACCGGTTACGCCGGCCACCGACACGTAATAGAGAAAACCGCTGGCATCGGCGGTGATGGTCTTCAGCCGCTGCGGGCCCGATGTCGGTGTGGCAAGCCGCACCACATCGATACCCTGTGCACGCGAAGGCTCACGCAGCACCGCATCCTCCTCAGGTGGAAGATCGACGGTGATGAGACCATCAACTCCGGCTGCCGCCGCATCGGCAATGAAGCGCTCAATGCCATAGGCATGGATGGGATTGTAATACCCCATCAGCACCAAAGGCGTCTGCGTATCCACGCTGCGGAAGCTGGCAACAAGATTGAAGATCTTGGTAACGCTGATACCGGCGTTCAAGGCTCGCAGGGACGAGGCCTGAATGGCAGGGCCATCGGCCATCGGATCGGAGAACGGAATACCAAGTTCGATGATGTCGGCCCCCGCCCCGGGTAGGGCACGCAGGAGAGCCTGCGTGGTGGCAGCGTCCGGATCCCCGGCGGTGATGAAGGGGATGAAGGCGCTGCGCTGTGCGGCCTTCAGGGCGGCAAAGCGCGCGGCAAGACGGCTCACAGCTTTTCTCCCAAGGCTGCGGCCACCGAAAAGACGTCCTTGTCTCCCCGACCCGACAGCGCAATGACGATGATGTCGCTGGACGCCATCTGCGGCGCCTCTTTGAGGACATGGGCGATGGCATGCGCCGGCTCCAGCGCTGGAATGATTCCTTCCAGCCGACAGAGAAGCTGAAATGCCTCGAGCGCTTCGCGATCGGTGACGCTGTGGTACTGGACGCGCCCCGCATCGCGCAGAAACGCATGTTCGGGCCCCACGCCGGGATAATCGAGCCCTGCCGAGATCGAGTGCGCTTCCGTGACCTGGCCGTCCGCATCCTGCAACAGGTAGGAGCGCGCTCCATGCAGGACGCCGGGAATACCACGGGCCATGGTCGCGGCATGATGGGTGGTATCAACGCCCTCGCCCGCGGCCTCGACTCCGTGGATTGCGACTTTCTCGTCGTCGAGGAACGGGTGGAACATGCCGATGGCGTTCGAGCCGCCCCCCACACAGGCCACCACCAGGTCCGGGAGCCGTCCCTCCTGTTCCAGGATCTGGGCACGGGTTTCATTTCCGATCACGCACTGAAAATCACGGACCATGGCCGGATAGGGATGCGGGCCTGCGGCCGAGCCGATGATGTAGAAGGTGTCGTCGACATTGGCGACCCAGTCCCGCAGCGCTTCGTTCATGGCGTCCTTCAGCGTACGCGACCCGCTCGTGACGGGCCGTACCTCGGCGCCGAGGAGTTGCATGCGAAACACGTTGGGTTTCTGCCGCTCGATATCGACCTCACCCATGTAGACGACACAGGGAAGACCAAAGCGCGCCGCAACGGTCGCCGTGGCCACGCCGTGCTGACCGGCACCGGTTTCGGCAATGATCCGTCGTTTGCCCATACGTCGTGCCAGAAGGATCTGGCCCAGGCAGTTGTTTATTTTGTGTGCGCCGGTGTGATTGAGATCTTCGCGCTTCAGATAGATTCTGGCACCACCCAGATGCGCAGTCAGGCGCTCGGCAAAGTAGAGCGGATTGGGGCGGCCGACATAGTTCCTGAGCAGCCCCTTCAACTCGGCATGAAAGCCGTCATCCTCGCGCGCGGCACGATAGGCAGCCTCGAGATCAAGGACGAGCGGCATCAGTGTTTCAGCGACATAGCGGCCGCCATAGGCACCAAAATGACCGCTTGTATCCGGTCCGGCCCGCAATGAATTGGGCAATGGCCTCACGCAGAACTCCCTTGCTCGACGAGGTTTGGCAGCACGCCGCGGGCGGCCGCAATAAATGCCCGGATCCGCTGCGGATCCTTGATCCCAGGCGCCGTTTCAACGCCACTCGACACATCGACACCCGGCGCTCCGGAAACGGACAGAGCCTCGGCCACATTATCCGCCGTGAGCCCACCGGCGAGCAACCAGGGCCGCCCGACGCGCTGATGCCTTAACAGCCGCCAGTCAAAGGCAATACCGTGTCCGCCTGGCCGGCTGGCTCCTGCAGGCGGTCTGGCGTCGAAGAGGAACATGTCGGCAAGTGGCTCGTAGCGGGCGATGGAGGCCAGATCCGCAGCGTCTGCAAGTGCGAGCGCCTTGATGAGCGGGTGGCCAAACCGACTGCGCAGAGCGGCGAGTCGCTCCGGGCTTTCACTTCCATGGAGCTGTAAAAAATCCGGCTGTACTGCGGCGATGGCGCGGGCAACCATGTCATCGTCAGGCTCGACAAGGAGCGCGACAGTGCGGGTGCGTCCACGGGCCCGCGCCGCAAGATCTGCCGCTCTGTCGTAAGGCAGATAGCGCGGCGATCCGGGGTGAAAGGCAAACCCGATAAAATCGGCGCCCGCACCCAGCGCAGCATCCAGCGCACGCGCCTCCGTGATGCCACAGATTTTCACGCTCACAGCCATGGGGCGCCGCTTATCGCCGTCCCGACGCACAAAATCAAGCAAACCCGTAGACCTTGGTTTTTTCAGGGTCCACTTCGACCTGGGCCAGCCCTCATGGCACAGGTTTAAGTTTCGCTGGATCGACACCAGCCCCCCTTTGGGCTAGACTTAAAAAATCGTTGGCTTGAATACATAGAGCGTCAACGACTGAGAGACAAAGGCCCGCAAAGTAAGGGCGTATGCTCCCGCTCAATGGCGCGAGGAGTATTGGTGGTGTCGAATTATATATTCCGTATCCTTGATGCGAACGGCCGTTTGGCCGAAGAAATAGCCGTCATGTGCGATGATGACTTTGCCGCACTTGATCAGGCGGCGCTGCTGGCGCGTGGTCACAGTGTGGAGATCTGGTGTGGCGCGCGCCTGCTCACGCATCGCCGTGCCGACGGTGAAGCAGCGCTCGACGCCCTGAACCGGCCCCAGACCTGGGCGGCCATGGCCGTCCGCAACTAGCTCAGCCTGATACGGACTTGATCTCGGCGAGCATGCTGAGAGCTACCTCGGCAGGATTGGCAGCGCCGGTCAGTGGCCGGCCAACCACCAGAATGTCGGCGCCGGCACGTACCGCCTCACGCGGGGTCATGACCCTGACCTGATCACCTAGCTGGGCACCAGGGGGGCGGATACCCGGGGTAACGATGAGGAAGTCCTCGCCACAGGCCTTCCTTACCGCAGCGATTTCGCGGGCGCTGCAGACGACGCCATCAAGGCCGGCTTCGCGTGCCAGCGCGGCAAGGCGAACAACCTGGTCCTCGACCTTTCCGCCCTGACCGACGCGGGTCAGATCATCGGGCCCCAAGGAGGTCAGCACCGTCACCGCCAACACCTTGGGAGGGGCCGCGGCACTGCGCGCTGCCTCTTTGGCGGCCTGCATCATGGCCAGCCCGCCGGAGGCGTGGACATTGAACATCGAGATGCCCAGGCCACACAGCGCCCGGGCCGCACCGGCTACGGTGTTGGGGATGTCATGAAACTTCACGTCAGCAAAGACGGGAAGCCCCTCCTCCAAAAGCCGTCTGATGCCGTCAGGCCCATGGGCGCTGAGAAACTCAAGTCCCAGTTTGATACCTCCGACGGCCGTGCCAAGGTCGCGGGCGAGCTGCAGGGCGCGCGCTAGATCCGGTGTATCCAGCGCGACATAGAGCGGATTTGGGTTCATGCGGGCGGTTTAGCCCCCGGCGGGGCGGGCGGCAAGGCGGCAGTGGAATTCTTTTGCTCCTGCCGGCGCCGCCGGCGGCGTACGGACAGCAGGGCAGTGGCCCAGCCAATGATCAGACCCAGCAGCAGGGCGGCCAGAAGCAGCACGAAGAGCGGCAATCGGGTCGACAGGTTGCCGTCGGGATGGCTGAGGGAAAACGGGTCGAGGCTGAAGATGACGCTCTGGCGATTAGCGATCGCAATCACCGCCGCCAGCGTCGCAACCGGAATCCCGATCAGGTAGGTCGACGCCTTCACGATGCCGCGGTCGGCGCGCCCTGGGGCTTGTGGCCATTCAGACGTTCCCGCAGTTCCTTGCCGGTACGGAAGAACGGCGCGCGCTTTTCGTCAACGTTGACAGGTTCCCCGGTTCGCGGATTGCGTCCCATGCGCGCCGGACGCACCTTGACCGAAAACGCGCCAAAGCCCCGCAATTCGACACGGTGGCCTTCCGCCAGCGCCTTGGTGATTTCGTCCAGTACCGTAGTCACAATACGCTCCACATCGCGGTGATACAGATGCGGATAGCGCTGCGCCAGACGCGCGACCAGTTCAGACTTGATCATCCCTTCCCCCGAGGGAGTGCCCCCGCCCGCCCAGCCGCACCGGCTCATGGCGAGCACGTAACCTTGTCAGAGGCCAGAGGGGTCGTCAACTTCAAAGCCTTGATCATCTTGACGATTTCTCGAATGGGCCGGGGCCCGCAGCGGCCAGCGCAGGCTCAGGCCGCCCGCTCCTGAACCAGCCCAAGAGGCAGCTCGACGGTCACCAGGGTCCCGGCTCCCACGTCGCTTTCGATGCGCAAGGTTCCATCGTGCATCTGGCTGAGTGCCCGCACCAATGCGAGCCCAAGTCCGGTTCCCTGGTGGGTGGTGGCGACGCCACCACGGGCCTGGACGAAGGGATTGCCCAACCTGGAGATCGCTTCGCGGGGGATTCCAACCCCGGTGTCGCGTACCGTGAGCACACAGGTTCTGCGCAGCGGATCACGCCTGAGCGTAACTGTCACGGCGCCCTCCTGCGGGGTGAACTTGACCGCGTTCGAGAGCAGGTTGAGGAGGATCTGCTTGAAGGCCCGGCGGTCGGCGAGAAGCATTAGGGGTCTGTCCGGGATCTCGCGCAACAGCCGGACACCTCCGGCACGGGCCCGTTCCTGCATCAGCCGCAGGCAGTCTTCGACCACGCTGACCGCATCGATCGACTGTTTCTCAATCTCGAACTTGCCGGCCTCGATCTTAGACATATCGAGAACGTCATTGATGAGGTCAAGCAGGTGAGACCCTGCGTCATGGATGAGGCCGGCATAGTCCCGGTAGTGGGAATGTCCGAGCGGACCGAACATTTCCGATTTCATGACTTCCGAGAAGCCGATGACCGCATTGAGCGGGGTACGCAGCTCGTGGCTCATATTGGCCAGAAACATCGATTTGCTGCGATTGGCGTTTTCGGCCGCATCCTTGGCCACGACGGCCTCCTCGACGGCCTCTTCGGCCCGTCCCAGGGCAAGGGCCAGGCCGCGTTCGAGGCGCCGCCGGTGTGCAAGCGCGGTCCCTGTCAGCACTACGGTGAAGCTGAGCACGGCGGCAAAACCGAGGATGATCATCACCTGATCGCGCATCGGGCTTGCGGGAATGGTCTCGCTGTGGCCAGCGAGCGTGGGCAACAGCAGATAGGCGTCGGCAACCAGAACGCCGAGCGTGCCACCGGCAAAGCCACGGGTGAAAGTCAGCAGCAGTACTGTCGGAAAGAACAGATAGGCGAGCGGATAATTGCGGAACACCAGATTGACAGCGATCGCGAGAATAAGGCCGCTAAGTGCGAGCAGCGTACCTGCCAGCTGGGGACGCGACAGCATGGCGCGAAAATCGCGCAGACGGGCCGTAATCAGGAGCGGCAGGAGGACCACCAGTCCGAAGGCATCGCCGACATACCAGGGAACGGCGACTGACCAGAAGGGTGTGCCGTGACGAAGCCATTGTTCAC
>JAGWRJ010000605.1 GCA_028869725.1 Alphaproteobacteria bacterium
CCGCCCCCAAAAGCCTCTTGCCCACTTCGCCGCACCTTTTAGTGACAAGGTGGGCGAAAGGCCATTGCCCGTTCGCAGGGAGGCACGGAATCTGATGCTGCAATGCAGCATGGATATCCCCGGTCCCCAGCGTTGTTGCGGGGCGCCGCAAGGCAGAGCCCGGAAGCCGTTCCTCCTGGGATTGTGCTGCACGATGGATTCTCGGGCGCCCGGCTGCGCATCACAGCTCGCTCTGCCCGCGCCCTGGAAACCACAAGGACGACGCAGACACGCCTGAGCCTTGCCGCGGCGCGCCTCGCCCGGGTTTTGCATCGTGATCGCGTCCTCGAAATCGAAGGGCGCAGGGAAAGCCGGGTGCTTCAGCGCACCCGCAGCTCCGCGTGCAAGAAGTAGAGAGCACGCAGACCAGTCACCACAGGTACACCGGAAATCCCCGGCCTTCCCTGCGCGATGGTGTTACGGTTTCCTTCGTGGTCTCCCTGGTGATCGGGCTTTCTTGCCACCATCGCCTGCGGACTGATCCGCCGACTTGATACCAGCGTCGAGATATCTGTTGCTCGCTCTCCGAAGTTCGTGTGCAACTCGCGGCCCCACTTTCACGAACTTCGGAAAGCTAGGAGCAACAGTAACTTTTTGATTCCGGTAGTGACGCGGATCAGATGAACATGGTTAGCCATGCGCCACTAATGCAATGGAACCATCCGCGCAACGTTAATCCATGTGATCTTTTCGGCGACGCGAAGAAACAATGTACAGTTTTGAACATTATTTGCCGGGGAGTAATGTTTGCGTGAAGGGGGAACGGTGTCTGAATTGCCGTCGATCATCGTCATCGAAGACGAGTATTTTTTGCAGGCCGATCTGGAGAAGGTGCTGACGGACGCGGGTTTTGCCACCGACATCGTGTCCTCCGGCGAGGAAGCTCTAACGCTCCTGATGAGCGGCACCAAGCACCCTAGTCTGCTTGTCACAGACGTTAAGTTGGCGGGTCGCCTCAGCGGTTGGGAAGTCGCCAAGCGGATACGGGAGAAAGACCCCTCTTTCCCTGTGGTCTATGTCACCGCGTACAGTCAGGATTGGGCGGCAAACGGCGTCCCGAACAGCATCATTATCGCTAAACCTTTCGCGGCGGCGCAACTGGTGACCGCCATTTCCAATCTTCTGAACGGTGGAACGCCGACGACAAGTTAAGCCGCTCCGGCTTGCGCCTCTCTCCGGGTACCATGCTGATAAATGACGCTGATCCACTCAGCGCGTGACTGACAGTAGGCCGCAGCATCGGACTGTTGAGAAGCAATCCACCACTGACACCTTTTGGGCCGCCAAAGCACGCGGATTAACTTACGTAATGGCAACGATTGATCTGGATGGTCATCATAGGATCATGACCGATCCCTTGTTCGCCCGCGCCCGGTTGGCAATTGAGGAAACCCTGCATCTCAGGCACACTGGTCACGTCCTCAAGTCTCAGTTTGATCATGAGCGCGAAACACTTCGCTTGACCGTGTTTGAATCCGCGATGTTCCGATCGGAAAGTAAGGCTCACCGCGACGATAAAGCCGAACCTTTTTAGTCTGGGCGGAACGCATCCCTGCTGGACTGACCCAATATGGACCCCCGGCTCATTTGGGATCACTTGGCAGAGGCAGAGCGCCACATTGCGCTAAGCGACAAGCATATCGTACGCCAAATTGAAATCATTAATGAGTTAGAGCGCAGCGGCCATTCATCGGAGTTGGCCCGCGATCTGCTGCACCCCTATCGCATGGTGCGAAACAACCATGTGGCGCACTGCGATCTCAGTCGGCGAGAGCTGGAACAGTAAGGCATAACAATTGTAGGCACTGTTCCATTCCGCCACCGTCGCCTCCTGCCCTCATGCGAAGTCCTGTTCGGCTTCAAAATAGTCCGCGAGTTGGGGTAAAGCGGAAGACACTTTCCGGCATTCCAAACCACGCTCATGACCCAAAGGCGACCTCGGCAATCCACTTTGAATGTGGTAATCTAGCTCTAAAAGAGGCGGTCTTGACCGGGCAAATACAGGCTCGGGCACTCCATCAGGAGCGAGCCGGGCAATAATCCGGACCGACCCGGCTGAACAATTCCTATCAGGCATTTGGAGATAGTAGGCGACCCAAACCCAAGGGGTAAAGATATGGCAGCACTGACATACGGGGTGATCTGCTACATCGTTTTCTTTGGATCATTTCTTTACGCAATTGGCTTCGTCGGCAACCTCGTTGTGCCGAAGTCTATCGATATTGGCGGCGGGGGGCCGATCACCCTGTCTGCCTTGATGGTCGACACTATTCTTCTCGGACTTTTCGCAATCCAACACAGCGTTATGGCTCGTCAGAAATTCAAGCGCGGGTGGACGCAATTTGTGCCGCGTCCGGTAGAACGCAGCACTTACGTCTTGTTCTCAAGCCTCATCTTGCTGTTGCTTTACTGGCAATGGCTGCCCATGACCGACGTGATCTGGTCCGTTACCAATACGACCGGTGCGATCATCCTCCGGGCCATTTTCTGGATCGGCTGGGGCACGGTGCTGATCAGCACGTTCCTCATCAATCATTTTGATCTATTTGGGCTGCAGCAGGTTTACGCACACTGGCAGGGCAGGACAGCGCAACATCCATCCTTCCGCACGCCGCTGTTCTACAAATGCGTTCGCCATCCGATCTATTTCGGCTTCCTGCTGGCGTTCTGGGCAACACCGACGATGACGGCCGGCCATCTCCTGTTTTCTATCGCGACAACCGGCTACATCATGATTGGCATGCTGCTGGAGGAACGCGACCTCGTTACATTCCACGGCCAGGCCTATATCGAATATCGCGAGCGCGTCTCGATGATAATTCCGATGCCGCCGAAAGGAAGCTGACTGCGACCGTCGTCCAGACCGCAAGCTGCTGCAGCGATCTTCCGCTGCAGGTTTCTGCACACGCCGCAAGGGCCGGAAGCTCGATTGTGGCCGGAGTTGCCTATCCATGAGGGGCGGAGTTCGTCCGCTCTGACCCAAGTCAGACGTCGACGTGTTCCGCTATCGCAAGGCCACGGCTGCAGGGGCCGACCATGGACGGCATCTGGCTGTAACAAGTGGGCGGACTTTCGCATTCATTCCTTCTTCGCCAACTTCCTGAGCACGGCAATTTGCCGGAAAAAGTCCTTTATCGGCCGCGCCGGGCTTCCAACCACTTTGGCACCCGGAGCCACATCGGACATGATGCCCGCCTGCGCCCCGATCGCCGCTTCCTGACCAATCCGAAGATGTCCGGCCAGACCTGCCTGCCCTCCCACGCGGACAAAGTCCTCAAGGACTGTTGAACCCGAAATACCAACCTGAGCGACGATGACGCAGCACCGGCCAAGCACAACATTGTGCCCGATCTGTACAAGGTTATCGAGACGCGAGCCGGCGCCGATCACGGTGTCTCGCGATGACCCGCGATCGA
>JAGWRJ010000606.1 GCA_028869725.1 Alphaproteobacteria bacterium
ACCGATTTCGCCACGCCCGCGAGGCCCGCCTGATACATAGCGTCTGGCGCAGGCGTGGCCAACCCGGCCTGGTGTGGTTGTGCGCAGGTTTCGTCTCTGCGGATAGCGCATGAAAGAAGTTGGCTGTAGCCGGACATCGGTCAACCGGGTTGTGTCAAAATAGTTTTGCTACTTCTAGTAGATCGATTTTTGAATTTGTTATTAGTTTCAAAGTATTACTCTCACGTCATGCCGCATTGACAGGCGCTGCGCCCTGACTATAGTGCGCGCCTTCCGAAGAGGCCCTGCTTCTTCTCCACGACCATTCCGGAATGCCGATGTCCAAACGTAGCACGACCAAATACAAGCTTGATCGCCGCCTGGGTGAGAACCTCTGGGCCCGCCCCAAAAGTCCGGTCAACAAGCGCTCCTATGGCCCCGGTCAGCACGGCCAGCGTCGCGCCAAGAAGCTCTCTGACTATGGCACCCAGCTGCAGGCCAAGCAGAAGCTGAAGGGCTATTACGGCAACATCACGGAGAAGCAGTTTCGTCGTTACTATGCGGAAGCATCCCGCCGCCCTGGTGACACTGGCGAGAACATGATCGGTCTGCTTGAGCGGCGGCTCGATGCTGTGGTGTTCCGCGCCAAATTCGTTCCGACACCCTTTGCCGCGCGCCAGCTGGTCAGTCACGGTCATGTCAAGGTCAACGGCCGGCGCGTGACGATCTCTTCCTATCTGGTCAAGGAAGGCGACGTCCTCGAACTTTCCGCCAAGGCCAAGGAAATGGCGCTGGTAATCGAGGCGTCAAAATCGGCCGAGCGTGACACCCCCGATTATATCGAAGTCGATCACAACCACATGACCGCTAAATACCTGCGGACACCGCGTCTGGGCGATGTACCCTATGCCGTACAGATGCAGCCCAGTCTCGTGGTCGAATATTATTCACGCTAGGCATAGCGCACCGAAAAGCTTCGAACAGCCGCGGGCATTGCCCGCGGCTTTTTTCTGGGTACGCCATAGGCTCACGAGCCCACGCATTGGAACAACCTGCCCTGCTTGGGCTTCGAGGTTACACCTGGTCGCAATTCCCTGTGGCCGCTTGCGCGGGCTCACTTCACAGCGCAGAAACAGGGCCGTGCGAGGTTGACTATGAGCTACGTGATATATGGCGATCTGCGCTCAGGCGCATTTTCGGTCGAGGCGGCATTGGCCGAAACCGGTGCGCCCTATGAGTTCAAACGGATCTGCCTCGAGCACAACGAGCAGAAGACCCCTGAATTTCTTGCCATCAATCCCTCGGGCAAGCTGCCGGCGCTGAAGACCCCGGAAGGCGACATTGTCACCGAATCGATGGCGATATTGCTCACTCTGGCCGACCATTTTCCCAACACGCGGCTGCTTCCGGAGCCTGGCACACCTGCGCGCGCTACGGCCTATCGCTGGCTCGCCTTCATGGCGAGCGAGATCTACCCGATGGTGGAAATAGATGACTACCCCGAACGCTTCATGCCAGAGGCCGCGGAGGCGCTGCGCAGCAGGGCGCGTGCGCGCATCCACGAACGCATGCAGGTTTTGGAACGCAACATCGCGGGCCCCTGGCTGCTGGCTTCCGGATTTAGCCTCGCAGACATCTACCTTGCCATGTTCAGTGGCTGGTCCGCATGCAACGACAATTCCCAGCAGTCTCTGCCACGCCTGAACGCGCTCACTGAGGCACTTGCGCAGCGTCCAGGCGCAGGCGCGGTGTGGAGGCGTCACTTCGGCTCCTGAGACACTGGCAGCAAAGCGCTCAGCCTGCGGTTCCCGCGCGTTCGAATGCATCGGTACGATCTGGCCGCGAGCCCCTCATCTGGTCCACACTTGTCGCTTGCGAACCGCTTATCTCCGCGCAATCAAATCCGCAGGTCTTGACCCGCGTCAGAACAGTATCGTCTTCGACACCTTCAGCAACCGTGATGATGCCAAGATCCCGACACAGCGTAACAAGCCCCCGAACCACTCCATCTCGACGCCGGCTTTCGCCAAGCGTTCGTATCAGGCTGCGGTCAAACCTGACGAAGTCGAAATGGACCGCGTGCAGGCAGCGCAGAAACATCGCGTCGGCCCCCACCTCGGCAAGTCCGACCTCGATGCCTAGATCGCGCAACGCCTTGACCGCGTGTGCCATGCTCTCCAGATCATCGATGTGGGCACTGCCATAAAGCGCAATCTTTAGACGCCCTCTGAGTCGATCCTGCCTGGCCAGAAGACCGGTAAGGATGGCGCGGCCGGCAGGCGTTGAGAGTGTGTTGCCTGATATGCTGACGGCGAGCTTGGCCTCTTCGCAGGCCGCAAGCGCAGCCATGCCTCGGCTCAGCAGCATGATATCGAATACGTCTGCCGGCCTGATCGCCTGCGCGATCCGCAGGATCGACCGCGCATCCGCCTCTGGGTCGAGGTGCGCCCGCGTCTCGTGGTAGACAGTCTCTCCGGTATCGATACGGATGACTGGCTGCACCTCAACGTGCAGTTCGCTCTTCAACACGGTCTCTGTGAGATGACGAAGTCGCTCATCGACGTCCGCGATCATCTCTGCATAGGCACGGCCAATATCCATTCCGGGGCGCGAGGGCTGCTTTTCATCCGCAATGCAGCGGGCGACGTATCCGAGGGCCAGACATCGTTGTTCCGCACTGAGTTCACCACCCGACAGGTCCACTGCACACTGGGCGACCTGGGCATGTGCAAATCCCTCATCGCCCAGCACGCCCAGAAGATCAGCGCCGAGGCGGACGGGTGTATTGACAGGGCTGATCACGCCGAAGGTGGAAGGGCCGAGCTGTCCGGCGCCGCATATGCCGGCAGCGCGTACTACCATACCTATGCGTTTGAAGAGCGCGTCATGCCTGGCTGGTGACAGCTGACCCAAAGTCTCCACAAGGCGGGGAACATCGACCAGGGTCAGCACCATCGTGTCTGCGCCTGCCATCGAGGCGAGTTGAAGAAAGCCATCGCGCTCGATCAGACCGGTCAGGGCATTGACCGTGCTGCCGGCAATCTTGCGGGCGCCCGGGTGGCTCAAGGTGCAGAAAATGCGGGCGCCGTCCTGCGGCAGACGACACAGCGACAGGAGCGAGATTCTCCCGTCGGCAAGCTCAAGGCTTATGGGTCCCACTCGCCCTCCTTCCGGCAGGCCCTGCAGCAACCCCATGAACCGGATGGCATCGGCAGGCGCGAAGAGCTCAGGTGCGGCTCGTCCCGGAAGATCCTCCTGGATGGCAAATTCGCGCATGGCCCCGGCGACGAAGCTGACCCGCATGGACGGGTCCACCTCGAAGAGCAGGTCAGCATTGGCAAAGGCAAAGCCCAGGTAGCGGACAGCGCTCGACATGGCGGATTCCTGAATACCGCCTTCAGACTATCGAGGCTGCCTTAGGCTCCGGTTAAGGATGGGCGCAATTGCCACCGCTCTGCCCCAAGCCTGCGCGCCTGGCGCAGACCGGCGTGGCTTATCTGCGGGAAATGGCACGGCCGAATGCCGCGAACAGGGCACGGCTCTGGCGGTTTTCGGACCAGCGCCACTCCGGATGCCACTGTACCGACAGGGCAAAATTAGACGCCCCCTCAACTGACACGGCCTCGATGGTACCGTCTTCCGCCACTGCCTCGATCCTCAGGCCCGGTGCCAGCCTATCGATCGCCTGCCCGTGTAATGAATTGACGGCGAACCGGCGGTCTTCCAGCAGCGTCTCAAGCAGGCCACCGGGCTGAATCAGCACCTCATGGGCAGGAGCATATTTGGCTTCGATGCCCTCTTTGGCCTCATCGCTGTGGTCAAACCGGCCGGGAACTTCACGCAGATGCTGGAAGAGACTGCCACCCAGGGCGACATTCAGTTCCTGATGCCCCCGGCAAATGAAGAGACACGGCTTTGCAGCCGCAAGGGCCGCGCGGATCAGTGGCATCGCGGTGGCATCGCGATGGACGTCCGCCAGGTTGCCCGCACGGGGTTCAGCCCCGCCATAGTAGGAAGGATCGACGTTCGATGGCGAACCGGTCAGCAGCAGGCCATCAACCCGCGCGAGCACGGACTGGGGATCAAGCGGCGGCTCAAGTGACGGGATCAGAAACGGCAGGGCGGAGGATCCGTCGCGGATCGCAGCGATGTATTTCTCTCCGGCCATGTGGAACGGATGACCGTTCAGGAGCCTGCGATCGCAAACAATGCCGACAAGTGGGAGCTGGCGCGTCATGCTGTGCCGCTAGCATGGCGGTTCGCGCCCGGCAAGCCCCCTACTGGTCAGATCCGCCCTTGGTAAAGCGGTTCTGCTCCTGCAACACAAAGAGAGAGGGTTTCAGAGGCACGGCGATTTCGACATTCTGCAAGGCCACGGTGGTTTGAAGACCCTGCGGGTCGACTACGGTCCACTGGCGTAGCTCATAGCCGGGATCGGAGAACACCAGCGTAACGTTGCCTGCAACCTTCTTGTCCGTCGAACGCGCTTTGACGATGAGCGAGCTGCCTTCACGACTGACCGCGATCACGTTCGGATTGTTGGCCAGATCCAGCTTGTTCGAAAGCACCAGATCGAGCGGGGTCGACACCAGGGGATAGCGGTCAACGGTGTCGAGCTTGGTGTTCTTGACGGCTACAGTCACCCCGTTGGAGACGATCAGTGTGTCCGAAGGGGGATCGTAGGCAAAGCGGACCCGGCCCGGCTTTTCAATCCAGAATTTGCCATGCTCTAGGTTGCCATTCGGATCGATCTGCACGAACGCGCCCCGCATGGTCTTGATTGAATTCAGGGCCCCCGACAGCTTGTCGAGTTCAGCCTTTTGCTGAGTACTGAGACCCGTCGCCCAGGCTGCTGGGCCAGAGAGAGCAAACACAAGGGCGGCAAGGATTATGGAGCGCATGGCCCTACTTAGGATCACATTGTGGCGGGAAAAAGAAACCGCTCAGGCAGGGAGTGTCGTCGTGTGGCCGTGAACACGGGACGGTTGGTCGTGCGGACAGATTCCCTGTGTCAGGAGCTTCAATACGCCTTCCAGCTCACGTTCGAGCGCAGGCAGGGTGAGTTTCGACCATAATTGCGGATAGCGGAATTTCATGGTCGCCGATTGCACCATCTCGGCAACGTACTCCTTGTTATCGCAGGCCAGTTCTCCACGTCGTTCGGCTTCGTCCAGAAGCTCTACGAGGATCTTGCGTTCGGTGGCCAGCATCCAGTTGGCAAATTGCGGACGCTCATGAGCTATGACGGTGGCCATCTCATAAGCCCGCGGATCCTTTTCCAGCTTGTGATAGGTCCGGCGCAACTCTTCGAACAGCAGATCACGCAGGCGCTGGCGCATGTCGCGTCCGGGAGCAACCGCCAATTTGCGTAACGACGACAGGTGCTTCTCAAAATCTTCAGTTGCAATCGCTTCGGCGATGTCGAGCTTGCCGGGAAAAAACCGGTAGAGATTGCCCGGCGACATCGAACAGTCGGACGCCACCTCCGCCATGGTGGTCTTACCATAGCCAAAGTGGGAAAAGCGCTTTTTCGCCGCCTCGACGATCTTGCAGCGGACCGTGTCTTTGCCCGACATTGCGCCTCCTCCAAAACCGGGATCTTCTTGCTAAACAGAGTCATCAAAGTAACACGAAAACCTAAATGTTCAACAATTCGTTCAATCTTCGCAGTGCAGCATGGGTCCTACAGGAATAGAAAATGAGCGGTAGTCCAGGCGCTTACCGTCAGATCGGGATCATTGGTGCCGGCGCCTGGGGCACAGCCCTGGCGATCATTGCCGCCTTCGCCGGCTGTCAGGTTCGTCTGTGGGGGCGCAATGGCCCACGCATGGAGGAGATGGCCCGCAGGCGGAGCGTCCATCCAGCCCTGCCGGGAATTCGTCTTCCCGATGCGGTCGTGCCAACCAGCGAGCTCGCCGAGGTGTGCACCTGTGAAGCGCTACTCCTTGCCGTCCCCGCGCAACATTTGCGCAGCACGATCCTCGCCATGAAGCCATTTGTTAGGCCAGGGCTGCCAGCGGTGGTTTGTGCGAAAGGCATCGAACTGGAAAGCGGCCTTCTGATGAACGAAGTGCTCCAGCAGTCTGCCCCGGATCTGAGTCCCGCCATGCTCTCCGGGCCTTCCTTCGCGCGTGATGTAGCCCTGGGACTGCCCACCGCGGTGACGATCGCTGCGCAGACGGGGATCGCCGAACGCCTGCAAGGCGCGCTTGGGTCGAGTTCCTTTCGTCCTTATGTCAGCGACGACCTGATCGGAGTGGCCCTCGGAGGCGCAGCCAAAAATGTTTACGCGATTGCCTGTGGCATCGTCGAGGGCCTGCATTTGGGGGAAAGCGCGCGAGCCGCGTTGCTGGCGCGCGCGTTTGCCGAGCTCACTCGACTGGGCGAAGCTCTGGGAGCGCGGCGCGAAACCCTGATGGGCCTCTCAGGTCTCGGCGATCTGGTGCTGACGGCAACCAGTCGCACTTCGCGGAATTTTTCGCGCGGCATTGCCATCGGTGAGAGGCGGTCCGGTTCGCCCCACACTCTTGCGGAAGGTGTGTATACGGCGCCAGCCCTGGTGACACGGGCACAAAGACATGGCATCGAGCTTCCGATCGCAGAAGCTGTCGCCGATATTCTGAGCGGCAACCTCGCGCTTGAGCTTGCCGAGGCCCGGCTGATGCAACGACCACTAAAAGCGGAGTAATTCCCGATGCTCTTCGTCATCTCATCCATCGACCGCAAAGATGCCGGCGACTTGCGCATGGCTACACGTGAAGCCCATCTGGCCTTTGTCCGCGCTCACGAAGACGTGCGTCTCGGCGGACCATTCCTTGATGCCGCCGGCAAGATGGTGGGCAGTCTCATTTTCCTCGAGGCAGACGATATCGCTCAGGCACAGGCCTTCGCGGCTGCCGATCCCTATACCAAGGCGGGACTGTTCGAATCGGTAACGGTGATGCCGTGGAGGGCCACCATCAATACGTGCGGGGCAGAGCTTTAATGGCATTCTGGCTGTTCAAGAGCGAGCCTTCAGCCTGGTCCTGGGAGCAGCAGGTGAAAAAGGGAGCGGCTGGCGAACCCTGGAGTGGCGTTCGCAATTTTCAGGCTGCCAACAACATGAAGGCCATGCGTCCAGGTGACCGCGGCTTTTTTTATCATTCGGTGCATGAAAAGCGCATTATGGGCATTGTGGAAGTCATTGGCGCATACCGGCCTGACCCCACGGATGAACGTGGCAGGTTTGGCCTCGTCGACGTCAAGGCAGTGCGTGCCCTGCCCCAGCCTGTAACGCTTGCGGAGATTAAGGCCAACCCCAGACTTGCGGGAATGGCACTGCTGCGGCAGTCGCGCCTGTCGGTGCAGCCGGTGGCCGCTGAGGCATGGGCCGAGATCTGCCGAATGGGTGGGTTATAAGCCGCGCCGTCCGCCTGTGACAGGTCAGCGCCGTCTGTAGATGACCCCGCCATTCTTGCCCCCCTGCGTTACCGCATACAGGGACAGGCACTTGGCATTTTTGAGATCCGGACAGACGAAGTCTCCGACCACGCCATAAAGGGCGGCCGGCGTTCGGGCGATGCAAAGGTAGCGCCCGGGCTTGGAGGTACGCCGTGGGGTCTTATCGACCAAGGTCGCGTAGGACGGCAGCACGCCCATGCTCTTGGCCTGGGTTACGGCCACCGGACAGAAGGCTTGGACAGCGGCGCGCATCTGCGCGTGTGCCCTCTGTTCGGCTGCAATCTTGCGCGCCACCTGGGCTCGCATGACTTGTATCTCATGGCGCGCTGCCAGTGCCAGATAGGCGCCAACGCCAACCGCGAGGGCAAACCCGATGATCAGCACCAAGCGCGTCACGAGCCATTCCCGCTGCAGGGCGGGCAAAACATCATGGGGTTCACTCATCGGCAGACCTTTAACACCACCCGGCAAATCGCTCTTGGCGGGTGACCATAGCAGGCGCGCGGGCGCGCGCGAATTGGCTAGGCGATGGCTACACACAAAAAGACGGCCGCACCCTGCAAGAGGTGCGACCGTTCAGGGGGGAGCCGGATAGGAAAACTTAGGAGCCGTTCGACGCGGCGTGATCAGGCGCCGCCGCACCGCGGGTCAGGGTAATGCTGCGTCCGCCATCGACCTGGGCGCCGCGGTAACCATGGGTGGCTCTATGAAGCACGGCAACAAGATCGCCGGAATTCGCGGACAGCTCCAGGTTCTG
>JAGWRJ010000607.1 GCA_028869725.1 Alphaproteobacteria bacterium
GGAGCGATTGGGCAGCGGCTCGACCGGCTCAGGCTGGTCGAGCCAGCGCGCGCTGAAAAATCCGCCGGCCAGTGTCCCGTAACACAGGAGGGTAACGCCACACCGCGCAGCGGCGTTGGCAAAGGCGCCGCCAGGGCGCCCATCAAGCAGGGAATACTGGACCTGCATCGAGGCGAGGTCGACACCTGCCTCGTGCAACGCACAAAGATGCTCGGCATCAAAATTGGTCCCGCCGATCAGGTGGATCTTGCCCTCCTGCTGGAGCTCCTTGAGCCACAACGCGGTCTCGATCACGCCCGGGATCTCGTAATCCCACCAATGAAACTGCACCAGGTCCAGGCGCTCGCTGCGCAGGCGACGCAGGGAGCGCTCGATCGCGTGGCGCACATCGGCTCGCGTCAGGCGGGCCAGGGCGTCGAGGTCGGGTACGAACTTGGTATGGATCTTGAGGCGGGCGTGGGCCTCTCTGCCACGCTGCTGCAAAATCTCATGGCGCAGCAGGCCCAGCAGATCCTCGACCCCGGTATAGATGTCGGCGCAGTCAAAGGTTGTGTAGCCGGCATCGAAGAAGGCAAGCAGATCTTGGACCGCCTGCTTGGTGTCGACCGCGCCATGGCCTCCGGCCAGCTGCCAGCATCCGGTGATGATGCGCGAGATGTCGTAACCGGGACGCAACGAGCGGGTTTCAGGGTTCATCGGACGTGGTCTTTGCGGAGAGGGGTGTCGCAGTGACATCGCTGTGGCGGAACTGCCGGCGCTTGGTGCGGCTGATGCGGAACCGGGTCTGACAGTTTGGATCCGGACAGGCAACCTCACTGTCGGTCGATACCCAGTCATTGGGGTCTGTCTGTCTTTGTTTGACCGGCAAAAGCGGTAACAGCGCTGCCAGGGAGTAGATCGAAAAGCCCTGGCCAGGCGGCAGAAAGAGCATCTCGCCGCGCAGTTCGAAGCTGTCACCCGGTTTTGCCGAACAGAAGATTGCGGCGTCGTCGGGTGCAATTACCTCGACGTGCAGATCCCAGAGTTCGAAGCTGTCACTGGGCGGCGGTAAGGATGTTGGCATGGCGGCTGCGGATCCTTTCTGCCCAAAGGCTGGTGATGAAGGCGAGTGCAAACGCGGCTCCAGCGGTCAGTGCGATCGCAGGCCCAAGACCTGCCGCGGCGCCGAACAGATCGGTGCTCGAAAGCGCGATCGCGGTGGGACCAAGGCCCGCCCCCAGGGCGACGCTGAGAAAGAAACTCACGGCCATCGCCCGTCCACGCAAGCTGTTGGGCGTGGCATCGAGTATGGCCGAAAGGCCCGAAGCCGTGACGATCGCCGAGAGCGCAAAATAAAAGCCCGTGACCAGCATCACCCTACCGGAATGATTGCTCGCAAAGACCGGAGCTGCGAGTGCGATGAGGAGGCTGGCAAGGGCGCACAGCTCGATCTTGCCTCTGGGGCCTCTCTTGCGCGCGGCCAGATCTGACAGCCAGCCGCCCAACAGCATGCCCCCGCCATACGCGAAAATCAGCAGATAGCCGAGATGCAGCCCGACGCTTGCGGCGTTCTCGCCAAAACGACGGACCAGCAGAGAGGGAAGCCACGCGCCCACGCCATTGTCGACCAGGGAGGCAAGCGCCACAGTGGCAAATATCGGTCCGGCACGCACGAGGCTGCGGGGATCGGGCATTGTGTCCGGTGTGGACGGTGTAGAAGCCGGTAACAGGCCGTGGCGGGTCGGCTCGCGAATGAACAGCAGGACGAGGCACCACAGTAGGCTGGGGCCGCCGATGACCAAAAAGACAATGCGCCAGGCGGGACTGCCGGCCAAGGGGCCGATGGCAAAGACGCCCCTGTGCACAAGATCCAGAACCGCACCGCCTATCAGAAATGAGCCACCGATGCCGATGCAGATGCCGGTAAAGAACACGCCGACCGCGCGCCCGCGCTGGGAGGGCGGAAAAAGATCACTGATGAGAGAAATTGCGGCGGGCGACAGCGCCGCTTCGCCCATGCCGA
>JAGWRJ010000608.1 GCA_028869725.1 Alphaproteobacteria bacterium
ATCGCGTGCGGCGTCGCCGCCTTGTGTGTGGTATTCCTCTTCATGGCGTTGCCTTTCTCAGTGGATTCGACACCCCGAGCCTACAGGCTCAAGGCAGGCAACGCCGCTCCTCCTATTTCAACATTCCAAGGGACATCCCCCGCATGACGTCCGGCTTATTCCTCCTTCTTATGTGCAGCCTTACCTGAAGCGCGGCAAGACGGATGCTGCGGATGCAGCCGCGATCTGCGCGGCCGTGACACGTCCCTCCATGCGGGTTGTCGCTATCAAGAGCGAATACTGTTCATCGGTTCTGGTGGTTTACCGCACGCGGGACTTTCTGGTTCGTCAGCGCACGCAGATCGGAAACGCGATCCGGGCCCACATGACGGGGGAATCTTCGACCTTGCAGTGATGTATCTTTTACGATACAGATAAATACTTAGAGAACGTATGAACCCCGCGCGCCTGACCGAGATACCCGTTGTTTTCTATCGCACGGCAGGTGGTGCGGAGCCGGTTCTCGACTGGCTGCGATGCCTGCCGGCGGAGGACCGCCGCATCATCGGCACCGACCTGGCGACGGTGCAGTTTGGCTGGCCGATCGGCATGCCGCTATGTCGGCCCCTTGGTAGCGGCCTGTGGGAGGTCCGCAGCAGCTTGCCGAGCCGGCGCATCGCCCGCGTGCTGTTCTTCATCGAAGATGATCGGATCGGCGTAGTGCATGGGTTCATCAAAAAGACGCAGAAGACACCGGCGGACGATTTGGACCTCGCCCGCCGGCGCATGAAGGAGATGCAGGTGTGACCAGGAAGAAGAACCATCATTGGGGCACGACGCTCGATGAATTCCTCGGCGAAGAGGGTATCCGCGAAGCCGCGAAGGCCGAGGCTCTGACGCGCGTAGTCGCCTGGCAGCTCTCTCAGGAAATGGAGCGCCAGGGTATGACGAAAGCTGCGCTTGCCGAGCGCATGCACACCAGCCGTGCCCAGGTCGATCGTATCCTCAAGGCCAAGGGCAACATCACGATCGAGACCCTCCAGCGCGCCGCCGCGCTCGTCGGCCGTGAGCTGCGGCTGGAGTTGGTCTGAGCAGGGGGGGCGGGGCGATCTGCGGAAGCTGGTCGTAAGGCTGGATCAGCCAATCTTGGGTTTGCTCAGAGTGCCTCGCTTCAGCGGCTTGGCTACCTTTGGTTTCAGCCACCATTTTACCGGCTTGTCGACGGCTTTACGCTTGGGTTTTGCAGGCGCGGTCGGACTGGCCGGAGCTGCCTGAAGTTTGGCTTTGGCAGCTTTCGGTGTCTTGGTCGCCCGGCCAACAGGTTTTGCAGCCGACTCCTGAGTGGAGGCAACCTTGTCTCCGGTGGTTCGGCATGTTGGTCTCGACGCTTTCCTCTTGCCGCTCACAGGCACCTGAGACGTCGGCAGTTTGGCATTTTCGACCGCCGATGTTGCAATATCGATCCCGAACAAGGCGGCGACATCGCCATCTTCCAGGATTCGGCCAGGGATTGTTGCCGCCGATTCCGGCAACGTCGTACCGGCATTAGCAATCAGGGCCGCCTCATCAACGTCGCGCAGCCTGAACAGCAACTCGGGTCTTGTATCTAGCCGCGCCCCGACGCCATAGAGTACCGCTGCCACGTGCTTGCACAGAGCGGCATAATCAGGGCAGGAGCAGGAGAAGCGGATTTCCGACGGCTTGGGGAATAATCCCTGCTCCCGCCGGCACAGCCGGGCCATCGCCGCCTTTGACAGCCGCCCCTGCAGCAACTCGACGAGCGAATCGATCTGACCAGCACAATCGGTGCAGATCGTCTGCCATACCGTCTTAGGCACCGGGCCAATCGTCACCGTCACCCGATAGATGTCCGAGCCACTGACCAGCGCGGTCACCACCCGCGGCGCGATCTGCAGATCGATCACCGAGCCGTTGCGGACATAGGTTCGCCCGCGCGGCAACCGGTTCTCATAGTCGTGCAGGGATTCGAGGTGATCGCACCACGCCTTGCCCCAGGGCGTTGTGGCTATGGCGCGGCCGGCGATCTCCACCGGGCTGACCATCTGCCCGGCCTTGCGCAGTCTTGCCACCTCCCGTGCACCCTGGCGTCGCCGTTGCGCGACCGGGATATAAGGCGCCCAATTCCGAGAGTGCCAGGCCATCAGTCTTCCACTACGGCATTGATATCGAGCGATACCAGATCGATCAGCGCCGCATCGTCCATCTCGGTCAGGTCAAGCTCGTTCTCTCCGGAGAGCAACTCGGTCGAGAGAGACTGTTTCGCCTCGATCATCGCGTCGATCCTCTCCTCCACCGTGCCGCGGCAGATAAATTTGTGGACCAGCACATTCGATTTCTGGCCGATCCGGAAGGCACGATCCGTCGCCTGGGCCTCAACCGCCGGATTCCACCAACGATCGAAATGCACGACATGCGAGGCGGCAGTCAATGTCAAACCAGTACCGCCCGCCTTCAGCGACAGGACAAAGAACGGCACCTCCTCGTCTTCCTGAAATCGCTGCACCAGCGTACGGCGCTGTCGTACTGGCGTCCCGCCATGCAACTCCAGACCGTCACGGCCAAAGACCGAAGCCAGAAGGGCGGCCAGCGGCGCTACCATCTCGCGGAACTGGGTGAAAACCAGCATCTTGTCCTGCCGCGCCGCAACAGCCTCGGCGATCTCACGCAGCCGCCTGAATTTGCCACTTCCGGCCTCACCCCAGTTTCCATCGTTCAGCCAGTGGGCTGGATGGTTGCATATCTGCTTGAGCCGGACCAGAGAGGCCAGTACCAGCCCCCGGCGCGCCATTCCCTCCGCCTCCTCCAGGCTGCGAGCGAGATCGTCGACGGCTTCGCTGTAAAGGGCCGCCTGCTTGCGGCTCAGCAGGCAGTGCGCATTCAGCTCGATCTTGTCGGGTAGATCAGCGATGATCGCCTTGTCTGTCTTCATTCGTCGCAGAATATAAGGCCGCACCAGATCGCGCAGCGGTCCGTAGGGGTTCTGCCTTTGGTTGGCGAGGCTCTTGGTGTACCGGGCGAATTTCCTGGCATTGCCGAGGAGCCCCGGGTTGATGAAATCGAAGATCGACCATAGATCTCCGAGCGCGTTTTCGACGGGCGTGCCGGTGAGCGCGATCCGGGCCTCGGCGTGCAAGGCCTTGGTGGCACGGGTCTGCTTCGCCGCCGGGTTCTTGATCGCCTGTGCTTCGTCGAGAATGGCGAAGCGCCAGAGGATTTCGGTGAGTGCCGGCAGGCGCAGCAGTGTTCCATAGCTGGTGATCACCAAATCGAAGGCCGCGGCATCCTCCGCAGTAAAGGTCTTGATCTCGGTGGCACTGCTTGTTGAGGAGTGGACGATACGAGCGCGAAGATCAGGCGCGAAGCGATCGATCTCACCTGACCAGTTGGCCAGCAGCGAGGCGGGCGCCACCAGAATGCTGGGCTGCCGCACGGCCCTCCGGGATTTTTCCGCCAGGAGCAGCGCCAGAACCTGAATGGTTTTGCCAAGGCCCATGTCATCAGCAAGGCAGGCACCAAGCCGCAGACCAGAAAGCAGGCGCAGCCACTGCACACCGGCCTTCTGATAAGGTCGCAGCGTCCCGCGCAGTCCGGGCGGTGTATCCTCGGCAAGGGAGCCGGGTGAGCGTAGCGCCTGCAAGGTCTCCTTAAGCCACGGCCCCGCCCTCACTTGGCTCCACTCCTGGTCAGCGACTTCCGCCGTATCGCTTTCATCGACGCCAGCGAGCAACCTCATCGCTTCGGCAAAGTCCAGACCGCCTTTGGCCGCCAGGGTTTCGGCTTCAC
>JAGWRJ010000609.1 GCA_028869725.1 Alphaproteobacteria bacterium
CGAGCAAGCGGCGATGGGTCCGAATCTCGAACTGCTCGCGGCTCTTTTTATCGACATGCGGCGAACGATTCACGGTGAACCGCTCAATATGAGTCGGCAGCGGGATCGGGCCCCGCACCTGAGCGCCGGTGCGCTTCGCCGTGTTCACGATCTCTTTAGTGCTGTTATCCAGCACGCGGTGATCATAAGCCTTGAGGCGAATGCGAATGTTCTGACTATCCATCGTCTTACCTGTCATTCTTCCAGCGCTCAGGCTTGCCCCGAAGGACAAGCCCGAACTCTACCAACTTACTTCGTGATCTTTGCAACGACGCCCGAACCAACGGTCCGCCCGCCTTCACGAATGGCGAAGCGCAAGCCTTCATCCATCGCGATCGGGGCAATCAGCTCAACCGAGATCGTCACGTTATCGCCCGGCACCACCATCTCAACACCTTCCGGCAAGGTGACCACGCCGGTCACGTCGGTGGTGCGGAAATAGAATTGCGGACGGTAATTGCTGAAGAACGGCGTATGACGGCCACCTTCTTCTTTGGTCAGAATATAGGCCTGACCACCGAAATTGGTGTGCGGCGTGATCGAACCCGGCGCCGCCAAAACCTGGCCACGCTCAACGTCTTCACGCTTGGTGCCGCGCAGCAGCGCGCCGATATTGTCGCCCGCTTCACCCTGATCGAGCAGCTTGCGGAACATTTCCACACCGGTCACGATGGTCTTCACCGTCGGCTTCAAGCCCACGATTTCAACTTCGTCGCCGGTCTTCACAATGCCGCGCTCAACACGACCGGTGACCACGGTGCCACGGCCCGAGATCGAGAACACGTCTTCGACCGGCATCAGGAACGGCTTGTCCTTGGCGCGCTCCGGCTGCAGAATGTAAGAATCGACCGCCGCCATCAGCTCAAGCACCGCTTGCTCGCCAATTTCCGGCTGTTTGTCTTCCAGCGCGCACAACGCCGAGCCCTTGATGATGGGGATATCATCGCCCGGGAAATCATACTTGCTCAGCAGCTCGCGCACTTCCATTTCGACCAGCTCGACCAGATCAGGGTCAGCCATGTCCATTTTGTTCAGGAACACCACCAGCGCCGGCACGCCGACCTGACGGGCGAGCAGAATATGCTCGCGGGTCTGCGGCATCGGGCCGTCCGCGGCGGAGACTACCAGGATCGCGCCGTCCATCTGCGCAGCACCGGTGATCATGTTCTTCACATAGTCAGCGTGGCCGGGGCAATCGACGTGAGCATAATGGCGATTGGCGGTCTCATATTCGACGTGCGCCGTCGCGATCGTGATGCCACGGGCGCGCTCCTCAGGAGCCGCATCGATGCTGTCATAAGCGCGGAACGTGGCGCCACCGGACTTGGCCAACACCTTGGTGATGGCTGCGGTGAGCGACGTCTTGCCATGATCGACGTGGCCGATCGTGCCAATGTTGCAATGGGGTTTGTTACGTTCGAATTTTGCCTTAGCCATGATGATCTCCGTGACGTAGCTTGGACCGCATCGAAACCGATACGGAAAATGTTGGAACCGGTTCGACTAACTCCGCGACTTACCAGCGATAATGGCTGAAAGCCTTGTTGGCTTCGGCCATCCGATGCGTATCTTCGCGCTTCTTCACCGCCGCACCACGGTTATTCACCGCATCCAGCAGTTCGTTGGAGAGACGATCCTCCATCGTGTGCTCGCCGCGCTTGCGCGCTGCGTCAATAATCCAGCGGATCGCCAGAGCCTGACGCCGCTCGGTCCGCACTTCAACCGGGACCTGGTAGGTTGCGCCGCCGACGCGGCGAGACCGCACCTCAATCGCCGGCTTCACGTTGTCCAGCGCCTCATGGAACATCCGCACCGGATCGGCATTCTGGCCACCACGGCGCTTCAAACTATCCAGAGCCCCATAAACAATGGATTCGGCCGCGGATTTTTTGCCGTCATACATGAGCACATTCATGAAACGACTAATAACGGTATCGCCAAATTTCGGATCCGGCAAAACCTCGCGCTTGACCGCGCGGTGACGTCTGCTCACTGCTGATCTCCTTACTTCGGACGCTTCGCGCCATACAGCGACCGGCGCTGACGGCGTTTAGCGATGCCCTGGGTGTCGAGCACGCCACGCAGGATGTGATAACGAACGCCCGGCAAATCCTTCACGCGGCCACCACGGATCAAGACGACCGAGTGCTCCTGCAGATTATGGCCTTCACCGGGAATATAGCTCACCACCTCAAAGCCGTTGGTCAGGCGCACCTTGGCAACCTTACGCAACGCTGAGTTCGGCTTCTTCGGCGTCACTGTATAGACGCGCGTGCAAACGCCCCGCTTTTGCGGGCATCCTTGCAACGCGGGCACCTTGTTGCGCTTCGGTCGTGCTTCACGCCCATTGGCGATCATTTGGTTCGTCGTCGGCATCATCAATCCTTTGTTCGGCCGGCGGGCTCATGCAACCGGCTGCTCATACAAAATACCGCAACCAGAGGCTTACCCCTGTTTGCGGACTACCCTTACTTGCGACCTAAGCCGGAGCAAAACACCGGCGGCACCGCAAGCTTGAGACATCGAGAGCAGCGCGACCGGACGAACCGCGTCTTCGCTGAAGGCGCACCCTTACGGGCAGCTTCAAAGCAAGTCAAGCCAGTTTGGTGTTTCGAATAAGAAAACGCCGACATCTTTGCGGATGTCGGCGTTTGATTTGCTGCATTGCTGCTATGACTCGACCTTACTCAGCAGCGCTGCGTCCTGGCAGAGCCGGGCGGGTCTCCGCGAGGCGGGTTTTATCACGCCCTGCCGCAATCGCGCGCATGCGGCTCATCACGCTGCCCGTGCCCGCCGGGATCAGGCGACCGACGATCACGTTCTCCTTCAAGCCCACCAAACTATCCACCTTGCCGGCTGTTGCCGCCTCAGTGAGCACCCGGGTGGTCTCCTGGAACGAGGCCGCCGAGATGAACGAACGCGTCTGCAGGCTCGCCTTGGTGATGCCCTGCAGCACCGGATAGCCCGAGGCGACACGGCCGCCGAGCCGTTCGGCGCGCGTGTTCTCCTCCTCGAACTCCGGCCGGTCAACCTGTTCGCCGACCAGCAG
>JAGWRJ010000610.1 GCA_028869725.1 Alphaproteobacteria bacterium
CGGCGCGGTTCACGCAATCGATGATCTCCAGCCTGACCAACCGGGGCAAGCTGCGGTTCATGGTCTATGACGGGGCGCTGAAGGCGGCGGTCTTCCTGATGTTCCTGCGCCGTCTGGTGAAGGACGCCGACCGCAAGCTGTTCGTGATCGTGGACAATCTGCGCGTACACAAGGCCAAGGCGGTGACCGCCTGGGTGGCGGAGAACGCCGATCGGATCAAGCTGTTCTATCTGCCGCCCTACGCGCCGGAGCGAAACCCGGACGAGTATGTGAACAACGACGTCAAGCAGGCGCTCGGCCGCCGCAGCACGCCCATGGACAAGGCGGCGATGAAGGCCGGGCTGCGATCATACATGCAGGGATTGCAGCGCCGCCCTGCCAAGGTCCGCTCGTTCTTCCAGGCCCCCGATGTCAGCTACGCAGCCTGATCGTAGCGTGATACCTGTTTGAGTGTCTGGTTAGTAAAGACGGACTACACGCGGTGCGCATTGGGCGGTCTTGCGGCGAGATGGGCGGAGAACCGACGCAGCAAATGGGCGTAGGCAGCCGGGCGGTTTCCTCGTGGTAGGCTGCATGTGGGTAGGGAGATCCCCGAAAACGGGCGATGGCGCTCCCACCGCGCCCGCGCCCGCGCCCCGGCCCGGGACGGGCAACTGATAGTGGCCCGACTTCGCCAGTGCAGTCCACAGCGGTCCGGTGAGGCATACGAGACAAGCCTTCTCAGCCGCCGTCTCCGGCAGCGGGAGTCGTTGATCAGCCGGAATTCCTGCGTCGCGGGTCGCGGCATCGTGGCTGACCGAGAACATTGCCTGGACATAGACGGCCGGCGTGAGGGCGCAGCCGACCTCGACCCGATAGGCGCGCAGTAGCCCTCGGACTTTGCCGCGAAAACCAACATGGGTTGGCCTAGAAGCCGGGCATGCGGGCGTCCTGCCGCATCCTCGTAGGGCTCCCGGATAGCCTCCTTTCCATCAGCCGCAACCCCGGTAGCGAAAAACGCCGTCGTGTTCGGCTTCTGCCAGACCGAGCGAGTGGCCCCCTATAAAAATAGCCACGACCGTATTCGATATCCTGCCGTCTGCCTGCACGCCGATGGTCCGGCGTGGATGTCAGCTGCCCCCGCCGCTGGTCTCTGGAACGCCTGGGCAGAGTATGCGCCTGAGCCCAGGCAATCGAATGGGAATAAAAGCAGCGAGAGTGGGGCAACGACGCTGCAAACGAATAAGGAACATGCCATGACCTGGAAACCGGAGCGTCTTCTCTGATCGGGTGACCGACACCGTCTGTCATCCGCCGCCCGGCATCAGCAAGTGGTATCGCATCGAGCACCGCCTATTCGCCCGAATTGCCCGGAACTGGCACGGCAGGCCACTGGCCGGCCATCAGGTCATCGTTCAGCTGATCGCCAGCGCGCGCACCAAAACCGGTCTCACCGTCGCCTGCCAGATCGACGCCAATGCCTAAGACAAAGGCATCAAGGCCTCCGACGCCGAACTGGCTACCTCAACTTCTAGACCAAAGGGTTCCATAGCAATCGAAACTCTACCATTCCCGGAATACAACATGACCGACGACGCGGTTATCGGGGCTCACGCTCAAACCGGGCATCCAGTCGCTTATCGCCAACCCGGCATCCGGTCGCTTATCGCCAGCCCGGCGTCCGGTCGCTTATCGCTCCACCGTCCGCCGCTCAATCTCAAGCAGGCTCTCCAGCCGGATCGTTGCGTGCATGCGGTCCTGTTCGCCGCGCGGGTCCTC
>JAGWRJ010000611.1 GCA_028869725.1 Alphaproteobacteria bacterium
AGCGCCCATTCAGGAAAAAGAAGGTACTACGCTATGGCAATGAATGTCGGCGACAGCGGCGGCGAAGGCGAAGTGATGGTGGAGATGAACACGACGCCGCTCATCGACGTCATGCTCGTTCTTCTCATCATGCTGATCATTACGCTGCCAGTCCAGACCAATGCCGTCAAACTGAACATGCCGCGTCCCAATCAGACGCCGCCCACCACTCCGCCGGTCGTAGTCAATCTCATGGTCGACTTTGACGGCACGATTTACTGGAACGGATCGCCGATTTCGATGCAGACGATGGATACCTACTTCTACCGCTATGGCCTTAAGCCGCCGAGCGAGCAGCCGGAAATCCATCTGAGCGCCAACCGCCTGGCCAAGTATGATACCGTTGCCAAGGTTATGGCGGATGCTCAGCGTCGCGGCCTTACCCATATCGGTATTGTCGGAACTGAAAAATATCTGCAGTGACGTCTAGGTCCTAACGCGAGAAGCGACGGCGGTTCAGGCACCATGCATGTGCATGTGCCCCGCCGCCGTAACGTGTAACTGAGGTATGAGATGAACGGGAATAGTTTGCGCGGCGTTCTGGCCGCAGTTCTGATCGGGACCGCGAGCGTCGCCGGTGCCACGATGCTCACCGCGACCACCGCGCAGGCTGCAGGGGTGCGTCCACAGGTGGGCAAGCCGCTCCAGGAAGCCATTAACTTCGCCAAAGAGGGCAAGTCTGCCCAGGCAATGGCGGCACTGCATCGGGCTGAGAGCGTGCACGGGTTGACAGCCGATGAGCAGAAGGTCATCGCCGAGACCCGTCAGTACGTTGAAGTCAAGACCGGCAATTTTTCGGGCGGCGTAACCAATGCCACAGCGGCCCAGGCCAAATTTGCCATCGACTATAACAATCGCCGCTACCATGACGTCGTCACCGTCGATCAGGAGTATCTGCGCAAGTTCGGTGCGCTCGACGAGAGCCGCAAGGAGATTATTGCCCAGGCCTACTACCAGATGGGCGACTACCGCGGTGCGCTGAACTATATCAACCACAATCTGAACAATAGTTCCTCGGCACTGATGCTGAAGATGGCTGTCGCCAACAAGCTCGGCGACACCGAGGCACTGGCGCAGTCCGCTCGTCAGCTCGTGCTTCAGGGCCAGCCGAAGTTCTGGACCTACATGCTGATGGCGGCAGATCACGCCAGCGGTCTGAGCGACGAGCAGACGCTCGACATCTATCGCATCCGGCTTTTGACTGGAAACATGCGCAACGCCGATGATTATTCGACGGCGACGCAGATCGCGATCCAGCTCGGCTACCCGCAGGAAGGACTTGCGATCCAGCAACGAGGATTTGCTGCCAAGGTGCTGGCTGGCACCCGTCAGGAACGTCTGCTGGCACTGGCGAAGAAGGATGCGGCAGCGCAGGTGGCAGAGTTGGGCAAGCTTGAAAGTGAAGCCAAGGCGGCCAAGACCGGTGGCGAACTTGTCCATCTGGCCGAAGTCTATTGGGGTACTGGCAAGTACAAGGAAGCGCTCGCAGCGGTCGAAGACGGCATCAAGAAGGGTGGCCTGAAGGATCGTGCGAATGCCGAGATGGTAAAGGGCATGGCTCTGGTCGGGCTGAAGCAGCAGCGCGCAGCGCTTCTGGCCTTCAAGGCCGCGAGCACGGATGCCAAGGCCAAGGTTGTTGCCGGGCTTTGGGATGTCTACGCGCGCACGTCGAAATAGCCTCTCCGGCAAAGCGATTCGCGCCTAAAAGGGCCGCCGCTCACCCGGCGGCCCTTGTCTTTTTTGGCTCAATCGAGACAGAGCTGCGGCCGTACCAAGGCCAGCAGATCACGGCGCAGCTCTTTTAAAGTCGTGCGCAGGGTCGCACACTCAGCTGGCAACCGAGTGAGGCCCACCATGCCGCTCATCGCTTATGCTGACATCGAAAGACTGCCGCCCAAGGTCCGCGAGGCCTTCGACCGTCTGCCACGCAAGCTCAATATCTTCCGGCTGTGGGCCAACGCGCCAGCCTGCTTTCGCCAGGGACTGCGTCTGGGCGGAGCTATTCTTGGTCAGCAGGAGCTTTCCGCGCAGCTGCGCGAACTCATCATCCTGCTTACCGCGCACGAGGATGGTGGAGCTTATGAATGGCATCAGCATGTACCGATCGCGCTGGCGTTGGGCTGCACCCAGGAGCAGATCGACGCGCTTGCCCGTAACGCCTATGAGGCCGCCTGCTTCGACGAGAAAACCCGAATTCTTCTGCGCCTGGCGAGCGAAGTGCGTACCTCTGTGCGGGCGCGAGAAGAAACGGTACGCGCGGCCCAGACGGTGGCGAGCGCGCAGGAGTTGGTCGAGGTCATCATTACCGTTGGGTTCTACATGACCATGGCGCGTCTGACCGAAACGGCACGGGTCGAGCTGGATGCACCTGGCGGCACCGCGGTGCTTGAAGCACTCACGAAGGAGAGTTGAGCCGTCCGGAACTGAATACAATGGTGCGCGACGTTACGAAGTTGAAGAGCATACCAATTCCTACGCCACAGACGGTGGCCAGATAGGGATTGTTGAAGGGGGCTGGTGCGACGTGCAAGAGCGTCGCGTAGGTCGTGAAGTTGACCACGGCGCCCAGGCTGTTGGCGGCAATGAAGCGGAGCCATTCAAGCGCGACAAGCCTTGCCGAGCCACGTGCGGCGGCGTGGTGAAAGGTGAGGGTGCGGTTGCCCCACCAGGTAAAGGTCATGGCGCAAAGGATCGAGACCACCCGTGCCCAGATGGGATCAAGCCCGATCAGGCGATGCATGATGGCAAGCACGCTCTCGTCTACCAGGAAGCCCGCAGTCCCCACCATGGCAAAACGCAGGAACTGGGCACGGATCAGTGCGTGCGGACTTGCCGCTTTCATGAGCGTCGTACCGTGTTGGCGGAGCTCTGCGGGCCGGCGATGGACAGGTAGGCAAGCCGCTTCAGTTCCCAGCGACCGCGGGTCACGGTGTCGAGGATGAGACCTGAGAACAGCGACAGAAAGGCAAGCACCATCAGTCCGGTTGAAAGGACGGCGGTGGGAAGACGCGGCACGGTACCGGTGCGTACAAACTCGAGGACGATCGGAATGCCCAGCCCGAGCGAGGTCAGCGCCAGAAGGGCAAAGAGGAGAGAAAAAAACACGAGAGGACGCTCCTCGCGAACCAGACTGATGATCGTCATCAGAATACGAAACCCGTCCTGCCAGGTATTGAGCTTGGAGGTGGAGCCCTGGGGGCGCTCCTTGTAGGGCGTATCGATTTCGGCCATCGGCATCAGTAGCCTGACCGCATGGACGGTCAGTTCGGTTTCGATGCCGAACCCTTCTGCCGTGAAGGGAAAGCTCTTGACGAAGCGGCGGGACAGAACGCGGTAGCCGGTGAGCAGGTCTGCCAGCTCCACCTTGAACATCATCGCGGTCAACCCGGTCAGCAGCCGGTTGCCTAGCACATGCCCTGGACGGTAGGCAGACTGCGCCGTCGCGATGCGCCGTCCCGACACCACGTCATAGCCGCCGTCGATCAGGGTCTGAACAAGACCCGGCGAGGCGCTGGCGTCGTAGGTATCATCGCCGTCGACAAGGACATAGATGTCGGCTTCGATGTCGGCAAACATCCGTCGCACCACATTGCCTTTACCCTGGCGCGGTTCGACGCGCACAATTGCGCCTGCCTCGCGCGCTGTCGCGATGGTGCGGTCCGTGGAATTGTTGTCATAGACGTAGATCGATGCCAGTGGCAGCGCGGCTTTGAAGTCACCGACTACGCGGGCAATCGCTGCTTCTTCGTTGAAGCAGGGAATGAGAACGGCAATGCGCATTGTGGCCATCGTGCCAGGTGCCAGGGATGCAGCCTTGTCCTGTGTCTTGGTCTCCTGCG
>JAGWRJ010000052.1 GCA_028869725.1 Alphaproteobacteria bacterium
CAATTTCCCCGATCTGGCCGCAGCGCTCGTGCGGATGGGCATCGACTCGATCAGCGTCAATCCGTCGAGCCTGATGCGCAGCATCGAGGCAGTCGCAGCAGCCGAAACGCTGCCCAAGCCAGATGCCGCCTGAGCCGCGCCTGTCGCGGCGCGCATAAGGAGAGTACATGGTCGCGATTTTGTTGCCCCACCTGCCCGATGAGCTGGCCAGCCTGCAGCAGCTGGCGCTTGATCTGCGTTGGACGTGGAGCCACGAGGGCGATGCGCTGTGGCGCGATATAGATGAAAGCCTGTGGGATTTGACGTCCAGCCCCTGGGCAGTCCTGCAGGGAACCTCCGCCGGACGGCTGGAAAACTTGCGTACCGACCCGCAGTTCCTCGCCAAGCTCAAGGACTTCTGTGAGAAACGTGAAACCTATATGCAGCGTCCAGGCTGGTTTGCGCAAAGTCCGGAGCGCCAGAAGCTGGGCGGCGTGGCCTATTTCAGCATGGAGTTCGGTCTCGGCGAGGCTCTGCCGCTTTATGCCGGCGGCCTTGGCGTGCTTGCCGGAGACTTTCTGAAGACCGCAAGCGATCTCGACCTACCGATGGCGGGCGTGGGTCTGCTTTATCAGGAAGGCTACTTCCGCCAGATGATCTCCGCTGATGGCAGCCAGCTTGAGGCATTTCCCTATAATGAGCCGGCAACCATGCCGATCGAACCGGTCACCGATCCGCAAGGTGGCTGGATGCGCATTCCGATCGAATTGCCGGGCCGCTCCGTCCAGCTGCGCGTCTGGCAGGCCAATGTCGGACGCATCAAGCTCTATCTGCTCGATTCCAACCATCCGCTCAACAGCCCGGTCGACCGGGGCATTACCGGCAAACTCTATGGCGGTGGTGGCGAAATGCGCCTCATGCAGGAGCTCATGCTTGGCATTGGGGGCTGGCGGCTCATTGAACGGCTGCGTCCGGAAATTGAAATCTGCCATATCAACGAAGGTCATGCGGCCTTTGCGGTACTCGAGCGCGCCTGCCAGCTTGCCCGCGCTCACAATCTCAGCCTTGAAGAGGCCATCTGGGCCGGGCGTCCGGGCAACGTCTTTACCACGCATACGCCGATGCCCGCAGGTTTTGACCGCTTCGAGCCCGACCTGCTCAGACGCTATCTACCAAGCGTACAGCCCTTCCTCGCTGAAGAGCCCAATCGGCTCAAAGAGGTTATTGCCATGGGGCAGGCAGATCCGGCCGATGCCAGCGAACTTTTCAACATGGCCTACTTTGCCGCCCATGGCTCCGCCTACACCTGTGGCGTGAGCAAACTGCATGGCGGCTTCAGCCGCCGGATCTTTCAGCCCCTGTTCCCGCGCTTTCCCGAAGCGGAGGTGCCCATCGATCACGTCACCAATGGCGTGCACATTCCGTCTTGGGATTCGGCTGAAGCCGACCGGCTTTGGACGCAGGCCTGCGGCAAGGAACGCTGGCGGCAGATGCCGGACACGCTGCACCGCCAGATTATGGGAGTGTCGGACGAGGAGCTGTGGCAGCTGCGCAGCCGCGGCCGGCGCGTGGCCATCCAGCACGCCCGCCGCCGCCTGGTCACACAGCTGCGCGAACGCGGCTTCGGACAGCAGCTGTTACAACAGGCCCAGAGCGTGCTCGATCCAAATGTTCTGACCCTGGGTTTTGCCCGTCGTTTCACACCATACAAGCGTCCCAACCTCCTGCTGTGGGACAAGGAACGCTTCACCCGCATGCTCACCGACGAGCACAGACCGATGCAGATCATCGTTGCCGGCAAGGCCCATCCTGCCGACGTGCTAGGCAAGGAGATGGTCCGCGAATGGATTGAGCTTGCCCGTGAGCCAGCGCTGCGTCGTCACGTCATCTTCCTGGAAGATTACCATATGGGCATCGCGCAGATTCTGGTGCAGGGCGTCGATGTCTGGATCAACAACCCGAGGCGCCCCTGGGAAGCCTGCGGCACTTCCGGCATGAAGGTTCTCGTCAATGGCGGTCTCAATTGTTCGGTTCGCGATGGCTGGTGGGACGAGGCCTACACCGCCGAGGTCGGCTGGGCCGTAGGCGAAGTCGACCATCACCTTGTGAGCAATGATGAAGCTGACGCAGAAAGCCTCTATGAGCTGCTCGAAACGCAGATCGCTCCGGAATTCTATGCCCGCGACGCCGAAGGTGTTCCAAGGCGCTGGATCGCACGCATCCGCGAAAGCATGGCGCACCTGACGCCGGAATTCTCGGCCACGCGCATGGTGCGTGATTATGTTGAAAAGGCGTACCTGCCCTGCTCTGCCTCCCGCCAGCGTCGTGTCGCCGACAATTGCGCGCTGGCGCGCTCGTTGCGCGCCTGGAGCCACAACATCACCCAGCTCTGGCACAGCCTGCATCTGGGCGTTCCCAATGTGACCCGCAGCGAGGACGGCACCTGGCATTTCACGGTGCCGGTGAGCCTGGGGGACATCAACCCCGAAGACGTGCAGATCGAGATTTATGCCGATCCGAGCGGTACCCTGCCCGGCGGTGCGCAGGTCCTGCGCCGTGAACGCCCCATCCCCGGAGCCTTGAACGACTTCATCTATTCGGGGAGCGTCCCCTCGTCGCGGCCGCCCTCCGATTACACGGTCCGGGCGCGTCCCCGTCACGCCGATGCGCAGCTGCCGCAGGAACTACCCTTGATTCTCTGGCAGAAGTAGGGCTTGACCCAGAGGGCGTGAGGCGCAAAGGCCTCCTTAAGGTCACCGCCTCGAACCCAGGATCCTCGCGTATGCGTGTTCTATTCATAGGTGATGTTGTCGGCCGCGCCGGCCGCGATGCGGTCGGCGCGCATCTTCCCGTCCTCAGGTCGGAGCTTGCGCTCGATTTCATCATTCTCAACGGCGAAAATGCCGCGCACGGCTTCGGCCTCACGCGACGGCTGGCCGACGAGTTTTTCGCCATGGGCGTGGATTGCATCACAACCGGCAATCACTGGCTCGACCAACGGGAAATCCTCTCCTTCATCGGCGACGACGATCGCATCCTGCGTCCGCTCAACCTGCCAAAAGGAACGCCGGGGCGTGGCGCCAACTTATTCCAGGCGCAAAACGGCGAACAGATACTCGTGGTGGCCCCGATCGGCCGGGTCTTCATGGAGCCGCAGGATGATCCTTTCGCCGCCGTCGCCCGTGAACTGGAGGCCTGCCCCCTCGGTGTTGGAGCCGATGTCATCGTGGTCGACTTTCACGCCGAAGCCACAAGCGAAAAAATGGCCATGGGCCATTTCTGCGATGGCCGTGCCAGCCTCGTAGTCGGCACCCATTCCCACGTACCAACCGCCGACGCCCAGATCCTGCCGGGTGGCACGGCCTATCAGACTGATGCCGGAGCCTGTGCAAGCTACGATTCTGTGATCGGCATGGACAAGAACGAGCCCTTGCAACGGTTTTTGACCAAGCTGCCTGGCGGTCGCATGAGCCCGGCCGAGGGACCAGGCACGCTCTGTGCCGTCTTTTTCGAAACCGGCACCAACGGCCTTGCACAGCGGATCGAACCTGTCCGCCTCGGAGGGCGCCTGAAATCCACACGTCCATGAGGGCCCAAAGGCTGGTAGACTTGCGTGAAGCCTTACACCGGAATGACGCATGATTCCGTTCTCACTGCTCAGCCTCGACCATATCGTGCTGCGCGTCACCAATCTGTCGGCCAGCCTGACTTTCTACCGCGACGTGCTCGGCTGCAGGCTGGAAAAGGTGCAGGACGAGATCGGCCTGTGGCAGCTGCGTGCGGGCGCAAGCCTCATCGATCTCATTCCTCTGGATGGTGCACTGGGCGCGCGCGGCGGACACGGTCCCGGCCGCGAAGGCCGCAATGTCGACCACTTCGCGCTCGCGATTGAACCCTTTCATTCCGATGCGCTTCACGCCCACCTTGCCGCCCATGGCATCGAGATCATCGAGGAGGGCGAGCGTTACGGAGCACAGGGCATCGGCCCCTCCATCTACGTTCACGACCCTGATGGCAACACCGTTGAACTCAAGGGACCGGCACACCCCGGCACTGGCCCACAGGCGAACCGCTAGAGCAATTCCGGGCTTAACTGAATCGGAAGGGGATTCCCAAGGGAGCGCGAGTCAGATTCACTTTTCTGGCTGGCGAAGGAGGTCTGTACCCGATGACCCGTCCCCTCTCGAACGATCTGCGTGAGCGTGTTGTGGCA
>JAGWRJ010000612.1 GCA_028869725.1 Alphaproteobacteria bacterium
CGAGCCCCGTCGGCAGCTGTGTATTCCAGAAAAGGCTCGGTCCGTTGAGGAAGAGCGCGCGATTAAAGGGTGTGACCTGCGCTGCAAGGTTGGCATGAGCAACTTGCATGCTGTCTGCAAGTAGCGTCGTCGTCACAGATACCCCGATTGCGCTACCGATGTTGCGGATGAGGTTCAGAAACGCCGAGGCATCAGTGCGCAGACCTCCCTCCAGAGTTGCGAAGGCAACGAGGTTTGCGGGTATGAAGACGAAGCCAAGGCCAATACCCTGTGTAAATGTTGTTGAAATGAGCCTGAGAGCTGAAACAGAGGGATTCCAATGCGCCATACTCCACATTGTGGCTAGCACGACTGCGGTACCAAATCCCAGCAAGATTCGTGCATCAATCCGGTGCGAAATCCGACCCACGATCATCATCGCGAACATGGTGCCAATACCGCGCGGCGCCATCAAAAGTCCCGTTTCTGTCACTGAATATCCGGACAGGTTCTGCAAATAGGGTGGAAGCAACGCCGAACTTGCGAGAATAACCAATCCTATCAGGAACATCAGGATAAGGGCTGAGACAAAATTACGATCCTTGAACAAAGGCTTCGGTATAAAGGGCTTTGGAGTAGTCCACATATGAACGAGAAATAGATAAAGGCCGAGCCCGGCAACCACTGCTTCGGCTACGATCTCACCTGAACTGAACCAGTTCTTGGTTTCTCCACGATCAAGCATGAGCTGTAGCGCACCGACTCCTAGGGCAAGCACCGCAAACCCCGACCAGTCAAAGCGAAGTTTGGCATCACGCGCTGTGTCCTTGAGGTAGAGCCAGATACCCGCGGACGCGGCAACCCCAAACGGGACATTGACGTAAAAAACCCAACGCCAGGTATAATGGTCCGTCAAATAGCCACCCAACGTGGGCCCAAGTATGGGACCGACCATCACACCCATGCCCCATATCGCCATCACTTGGCCGCGCTTTTCGGCTGGGTAGAGATCAAGCATAATCGACTGCGACAGCGGTGCGAGCGCTGCCCCGAATACACCTTGCAGCAAGCGAAATATGACAATCTGGTCCAGGTTCTGCGCCATACCGCAGAACATCGAGGTAATGGTGAAACCCAGCAGGCTGATGATCGCAAAATTTTTGCGGCCAAATCGCGCGGCGAGCCACCCGACCGGTGCCGTCATGATTGCCGCTGCAACGATATAGGACGTGAGAACCCAGGTGATCTGATCCCGGCTCGCCTGCAGCGAACCCTGCATATAGGGAAGCGCTACATTCGCGATAGTCGTATCGAGCGCCTGCATGAGCGTGCCCGCCATGGCACAAAGCAGAACGATCGTCAGCTCGAACTTGTTTTCATACGCCCCGGAGGATCCGAGCGTATTTGACATTCAACTACTCCAATTTTCGCGCCAATTAGCGGGTGCGCACGTCACTCTCCGAGCAGACGCTGCCAACGGTAACGGCCTGTGTCTATGTCCACGACCGCGCTCATACCGACCCGCAGGGGTGGGTCATTAGCCTCGTGATCTATGGCTATTTTGACGGGGATACGCTGAACGACCTTGACCCAGTTTCCGCTGGCATTCTCTGCCGGTAGAACGGAGAAGGCTGCTCCAGTACTGGCACTAATTGACAGCACGTGCCCATGCCATGTGTGTCCAGGATAAGTATCGAGAGTAAATGTCACCGGATCGCCGACATGAACGTGGGTCAGGTCGGTTTCCTTCATGTGCGCTTCGATCCAGTTATCCTTGGAAGATACGAGACCGACGGCACTTGTGGTGGTGAAAGAGCTCATTGCCGAGATCACCAGCGTGCCCGGCTGCAAAGAGTCTACCTCAGCAACAACACCAGAAAATGGCGCGCGGACAGTTGCGTGGCGGAGCTGGCGTTCGTCTTCGTGGACTACGGCGAGCGCCTGCTGATATTCTGGATGATCAGGGATCGGCAGATTGATGCTCCCGCCGAGCTTGGTCAGCTGTGTTGCCGCGGTATCCTTGAGCGCTGCTAGCTGGTCTTTGGCGCTTTGCAAGGCGACCATCGCGGTGTCGTAGGTCGATTGGGCGATGGCATTGGCCGCAAGTAACTTGCTGTCGCGATCGAAATTACGCTGCGCCAAATCAACCTGGGCCTTTTGCGCGGCGATATCGGCCAGCATGCGCGCATAATCCTTCTTCATCGAGTCGATGTTGAGGGCCGTCTGGGCCAGTTGGGCCTTGGCATTGGCAAGAGCGATGCGGAAGGGCGTCGGATCGAGCCGGAACAGCACCTGCCCCTTCTTGACGTGCTCGCCTGAGACCACGTCCACATCCTTGACCAGACCCGAAACATCGGTGGAAACCATC
>JAGWRJ010000006.1 GCA_028869725.1 Alphaproteobacteria bacterium
GAGCCAGGTCCCATTGTTCTTGTCTCCTCACAACAGGGAACGAAAACCAACATCATGACGCTCGGCTGGCACACGGTCCTTGAGTTCTCGCCGTCCCTCGTCGGACTGATGATTTCAAATGCCAATCACAGCTTCGAACTCGTGCGCAAGAGCCGTGAATGCGTGATCAATCTGCCGACGACCGCTCTGACAGATATCGTGGTCGGAGTAGGCAACACCTCGGGCGCCGACATCGACAAGTTCGCGCATTTCGGATTGACACCTGAGGCCGGTTCACAGGTAGCAGCTCCCCTGATCCGTGAATGTCACGCAAACTTCGAGTGCCGCCTCTATGATGATGCGCTTGTCGCGCGCTACAATTTTTTCATCTTCGAGGTGGTGTGCGCCCATGTTGCCGCCACACCGAAACATCCTAAGACCCTTCATTATACCGGGGATGGCGTCTTCATGGTGGCAGGCAAAATCATCAGCCGACGCTCCCTGTTCCGGCCCGACATGCTGGACTGAGCCAAACCCTTTGCGCGCGGTTGGTGTTCGCAGCAGATACCTCAAAGACTTTGTAGCACGCCGTCCAGGTACGCATGCCCACCCTGGTCGTCCATGGACAGGGGAAAACCAGGCACATCGTATTTGTACCAAACCGATGCGCTGCGGGCGTGCCGGCCTCACGGCTTCCCGCGAAACTGCCTGCAGCAGCTCTGCCGCAGGCAAAATGCCGCGCAGTGCCGGCAATTGTGGCTGTGCCGGTGGTCAGGCCGCAGGTACGCGCTTCACGGGTACACAGTCCTTTAGCGCCGGCACCAGACGCTCAAGAAGCGCAAAGCTCCCAAAGAGCACTGCCGCGTAGAAAAGATCGCCTTCCACCATGTTGCGGAAGAACGGAATCCCCGCCGTGTAACAGGCGACAAGACCGGCCCCCGTCTCGGGATAAAGGCTTGAGCTCGCCCAGACGCCAAAATTGGTAACGAGGTAAAAGAGCGCTGACCCCGCAAGGCTCGCAGCCCCGATGGCAAGTGGCCGGCGACGCTGGCGCAGCAGCAGACCGATGCCGACCGTGGCGGCGAAGGCGCCATAGACGAAGACCATGCCGCTATAAAAGCCGATGAGAAGATCGCTGAGGACGAGCGCCGCGAGCGGCACCAGAAAGGCATAGCGCGGCCGCGCAAGTGTAGCCCCGGCAAAAAGTGCCATGGCCGTGAGCGCTGTCATGTTGGGCGGATGGGGAATGAGCCGCGAGGCTGCGGCGACAAAGATCATGGCGGCAAGTAGCGTCTGGCGTGGATTGAGCATCAGGGGGCTCCACTCATAAGGTTTGGGGGATAAGGTCACAGAACCAGAAGCCGTCGCGCAGCACCCTCTCGCCGCGCAAAAACGCAACCGGCGTCCGAAAGATCGGACCGTCAAAGACAAACGTATGAAACTCGCCGTTCTCGCCGCAGGGGTCGACATCGCCCGGAAGTTCGGCAACAAGCGCCCGGTCGATGACCCGGCCGACAAAATCCGGTGACAGCTTTTTCGGATCGACGCACACGATGATGGTCTTGAAGCCCAGCTCCAGAAATTCGTGGATGAGCTCGCTTGTATTGCGACCCCATAGAGGATAACGCGCCGTCATGTCGACCTGGGCGAGCTGGCGATCACGCCAGGCGCGGATATCTTCGAGAAACAGATCGCCAAAGGCGCAGCTGAGGATTCCGCACTCTTTGGCATCGGCAAGGACCGCGGCCATCCGCGCTTCATACTGGGCGTTGTCTGCGCCAGGCGTGATGAGAACCTCGCGCAGTGGCAGCCCCAATGCGGCCGCCTGCGCGTGCAGCAGGGCACGGCGCACCCCATGCATGCTGATCCGCTGGTAGCCTTCGGTTACCGTGGTGAGAAGGGCCTCTACAACGATATCGCGCTGCTGCTTCAGGGCATAGAGTGCCATGGCGCTGTCCTTGCCACCGCTCCAGGACAGAAGAACCTTGTTCAAGGACATGCCGGAATTCATCTGGTTTCTCCCGCGCGACGACACTTCTTGCCGTCTCAGCGGAAAACACCCGCAGTTTCTGGCGCACCCC
>JAGWRJ010000613.1 GCA_028869725.1 Alphaproteobacteria bacterium
CATCGCCTGCGTTTCCAGTTTCTCTTTTCGCAGCTATGGTATCCGTTATATTCAGCCATGATGGCTTTTGCATTCTCAACTCCAATAATCGCGATGCTCACCAGATCGCGATTTGTGAACATGACATATATTGATTACTTTATCCACGTCTTGCCATTGTCCGTGGTGCTTATTGGACTGGCGTATTGGTGGAGATCGACGGGCCTCTTCCGGCCCGCCAACGCCAAGATCCTGAGCTGGGAGGGCATGGCCTTCCTCTTCCTCAGGTGGCCATGGTCGCTGTTTGGCTCGCTCACGGCGGTGTGGGATCGTCTCGCTGGGACGCATGTCGATTTCCGCATAACCCCCAAGGGGGTCCCTCATACGGATCCGATCCCCTTTCGCGTCATCGCGCCTTACGCCGCCCTCGCGACCGCATCGGCGGGCAGCGCGTGGCTGGTGCGAACGCCGGGCACGGCGGCGGGCTTTTATATCTTCAACCTGGTCACCGCGGGCGGCTACTGCACCTTGATCCTGCTGATCCTGACCCTTCATGCGTGGGAGAACCGCCGCCCCGTCTTTGCGCCCAATGCGACCGGCATGGCATGCGCGCTGTCCGTCCTGGCCATCGTGACCCTGACAATGCTTGCGGCCCAGGCGAACGGCGCGCGGGGACTGGCCGCGATGAATGTCGGCATTCGCGCTTTCACGCTCACTGAGACCCAATATTCCCCAGCGGGAGCCGGCAAGCGATCTTCCATCACCTATCGCATCCATCCGAAATGGCGGGGATTTGGCGGGCAGAACCAGCCGCGCGAGATCGAGCACCGTCCAAGGGCGACTGGTTCGCCGTGAACCTCAGGCGGTATTCGGGCGCCGGCGCAGCGTGCGAGCGCCTATCCTGAAGTTGCACGCCGCCTACGCTCGGGACGTTCCGATAAGGTCCGAAGGCTTGGCAGTATTGGCTCGCCCAACGCGCTGTGGTGGCGCCCATTGATCTGAATCAAGGTCACCGCGTGCGTTCTCAGCGCTTGATCGGGTCAAGTTGGGCAACGGGAAAATCGGCCATGCGCGAGCGGCTTCAAAGCGTCTCCCGTCGAGTCCTTCTTCGCAACTCTCTGGTAGCAGCCGGTGTCGGGACGGCCCTTGCGGGGGGCCGAGCCTTTGCGCAACCAGGCGTGGCTGGCCGAGATCTGAGCCGGGACAAGCGCCCGATCCTTCATGCCGGCGGACTGAAATTCGGGGCCTATGATCCCTACGGCGATTTCAAGAATGACGCCGGCCTCGCCACCGAGCACTTGTTCCTGCCTTGGGAGGACGTCGAGCTCGGCGCCTTGCCGGCTGCTGATGCGTACGCCCAAGCGCACCAAAGAAATATCCTGGTCACGATCGAGCCCTGGTCCTGGGCGCAGGACTGGAACACGACGCCGGTGGCGTTGCGCGACAGCATTCTCTCAGGAGAACGCGACGCCAACATGCGCGCCATCCTGAATATACTCGCGAACTTCAAGAGCCCGGTCACAATCCGATGGGCCCAGGAGATGGAGAGTCGTTTCGGCCGGTTCAGTTGGTCGAACTGGAAGCCTGCGGATTACATCGCCGCCTTCAAGAGAATGGTTGGCCTGATGCGCGAGGTGGCGCCCAGAGCCCGCGTCATGTGGTCGCCAAGGGGCGAGCGGAATCTGCGCGACTACTATCCTGGTGGCGAATTCGTGGACTTGATTGGCCTGACGGTCTTCGGTCTTGAGAAATTTGACGTCATCGAATACGGCGCGCCGCGCACGTTTGCGGCCTCGGTAAAGCAGGGATACGAGCTCACCGCGGGCTATGGCAAGCCGATCTGGGTCGCCGAGCTCGGCTACGCAGGCAGTCTCGATTATGTATCCAAATGGGTGCGAGACGTAACAATGAAGCGTCCCGAGTACCCGCAGCTCAAAGAGGTCGTCTACTTCGACGACCGTGAAGTATGGCCGTGGCCCCACCATTTGGGGCGTCCGGATTGGCGCGTTGTCGCAGGCAACGAGTTTCTCTATCCGCTGAGGGGGCGTCCGTGATTGGGTGCCGTCAAGTTGAAGGCGCTGCAATTCGTTGCAGCCCGGACTTGAATGTCGGATTGAGAGGATTTCGGAAGATGCACAAGACGTTGAGTGTGAAGTCCAGAAAGATCATCAAGATAGGTGCGATTTCTGTAGCGTTCGCGACTATATCTACGACGGCTCTATACGCAAAAGACGTCGGTCCACAACAAGCGGATGGGATCCTGCAGAGAA
>JAGWRJ010000614.1 GCA_028869725.1 Alphaproteobacteria bacterium
TCGATCGTGCGGCGCGACAACGGACAAAGTTACGAGGAGTTCCTGACAGGATTGGCTCAGCAGTCGGGGATCGCGACACCGGCGCGGGAGGACTTGGCGCGGGTGGATCGGAAGCGGAAAAAGAAGGCGTCGAACGACGATTGGGTGAACCCGCATGATCCGGACGCGCGCATTACGAAGATGAAGGACGGGCGTACCCATCTGGCGCACAAGGCCGAGCACGCGGTGGACCTGGACACGGGCGCGGTCGTGGCGGTGACGTTGCAGCAAGCCGATAAGGGCGACACAACCACGTTGGATCTGACGCTGTCGGGAGCGGGCGTTGCGGTGGCGGAGTTGGCGGTGCGCGAAGCCGAGTTGCACCCTGAAGCTGAGCCCAAGGTGAACGTAGAGGGCATTGAAGAGCTGGTGGCCGACAAGGGTTATCACAGCGGCGCGTTGTTGGAGCGGGTCAAGGGAAACCAGGTGCGCAGTTATATTCCGGAGCGGCAACAGAAAGGACGGCGTAACTGGGAGGGCAAGGCCGGACAGCAGCAGGCGGTGTACGCGAACCGGCAGCGGGTGCGGGGCAACTACGGCAAGGGCCTACTGAGACGGCGCGGCGAACTGGTGGAACGCAGCTTCGCTCACTGCTACGACACGGGAGGCATGCGGCGCACCCATCTTCGCAAACATGACAACATCCTCAAGCGGCAGTTAATTCATGTGGGCGCCTTCAATCTGAGCTTGATTTTCCGCCGTCTGCTGGGCGCCGGCACGCCGCGGGAGTGGTACAGCCTGGGAAAGAGCCTGTTCTTGTTCCTGAGCGCACTATTTACGCGCCAGCAGGGGCGAATCCGGCCGTGCCGAGAGCATATCCCCGCTCCGCTGCCGATCTTGCCCCTGCCAAATCGGCTTCTCCGACTCGCACCAGCACATGCCGCAGATTCGCTACTTGCACCACGGGCTGTTAGGGAGAATCTGGCCATCAGGCAAGCGAACGATCTGCATCGTCTTGGCAACAACGGCATCCCCCGATTTTGCCTTTCCCGCATCAAGCGTGCGCGTGAATTGCACTGGAAATGCGGTAGAGGCAGGAAGCACCGTTGCGTGGCACAACTTGCCGCTTATTCCAATACTAAGGATTCCTGCAATCAGGGCTATCGTTCTCGCACAAGTCAACCAGTTTACGCGTGCCTGTGAACCGGCTTCGTCGCGAAGATTGCACCGTGTGGCCGCGGGCAGCGCACAGAGATTTCCTTCATTATTACTTCCAGACATTTTGTTTCCTCGTTTCGCTTTGTCCCATTTCATCCGGCAACGTCAGCAGTAGACGGCGAACTGTCGCTGTCAAACTGTGCAGTCGCCTCCGTTTGCGTTTGTATGACGCCTGGTGCCCCGATATTTATCTGTGAGCCACGGGAATGTGGGTGGAAGATAAGGCGGAGGGCAACATTGAAGGTCATTCACGCGCCAGAGAGCGCACAAGGGGCGAAGAAGCTGAAACGATGAACGAGGCCACGCCTCAGAAGAGGCGTCGCAGGAGATCCTGGACGAACAATCGCGGTGCTATGGCGTGCTGCCACTCGCCTTGGTAGCCCAGAAAGATTCCTTGGGCATCGGCCTTTTGTGCCGGGCTGGGCTGCGCGGACGAAGGGATTGCAAACACGAAGACAGAGATGAATGCGACGAAAACAGATGCAACGCGAGACATGGCAGTTCCTCTTCACAGTTGTTCCTTGGCTGTGCCGATGTCGGCAACGAAACTTGCTTCCAGGGCGTGCATCACTCCAGTAGCTCAAGAACCTGGGCGACTATAGGCTCGGTTTGCTCCGGGGTTGGACCTGTGGTGCCCAGGACGCGCAACCCCCAAATAAAAACCATCAGCGTTGCAGCAAGAGCGTGAATATCTTTCCCCTGGGAGAGATGACCCTCTGCTTGGGCCCGTTCAAGCGTGCTCAGAAGGCTTGCTTCGATGCTTTGGAAATTGGCGCGAATGAGTTTTCGCGCAGCCCTGTCATGACGAGCGACCTCGAGAGCCGAGTTGACGAGGAAACAACTGCGTTTCCCGGACGGTCCTGCAACAGTGGCCGCGAGTTGGCGGAAGAAGTCGCGAATCGCGTCGAGGGGATTACTATGTTTGGCAAGTTGGCGTTCGACGCTGGCCCGATTGAAATCACCATACAGATCGAGCGCCGCGAGAAACAGATCTTGCTTTGATTGGAAGGCCGCGTAGATGCTACCGGGATTGAGGCCTGTGATACGAACAATTTCAGCCATGCCAGTAGCCTCATAGCCGTGCTCCCAGAAAGCTCTCATCGCTTTCTTGACGACCTCTTCCCGTCTGTATGTAGCCGTACGCGCCATAGGAAATGTTGTTCCTTTCATGATAACCGAATCAGCCACATATTGGAACGTTCATTCAAATATGTGATAGGATTCGAAAGTTGAATGACTCGTATCGTGGAGAAGATCAAATGCCCACATTGAGTGAGAATATTCAGTCCTTCAAGGCGCAGTTCCTAGACAACGCGCCGACGGAGGTCGTAGCCACCATGAATGCGGCGACCGAGGCGCTTCTGGCGTCCGGGATCGAGAATCGGGCACTGGGCGCGGGAGACAAATTGCCGGATTTCGAGCTGCCCAATCAGCACGGAGAAAAGAAGAGAATTTACTCGTATCTGGAGCAGGGACCGGTTGTGTTGAACATCTACCGCGGAGGGTGGTGCCCGTACTGCAACCTCGAGATGAAAGCGCTGATCGATATACTCCCGGAGATCAGGGCACGAGGTGCACACCTGGTGGGTCTGGCTCCGGAGACGCCGGACAAGGCGGCGGAGACAAGCAGCAAGAATCGAGCGAACTTCGACATTCTGAGCGACACGGGCAATCACGTATCGGGGAAGATGGGTCTGGTCTTTGAACTGTCAGAGAGCCTGCGTCCGTTGTGCAAGCAGTTTGGCATTGATATCCCAGCACACAACGGGGACGAGACCTTCAAGCTGCCCCTGCCGGCAACATACATTGTCCGCAAGGACGGGGTGATTGCCTACGGCTTTGCCAAAGCCGATTACACGCTACGCATGGAACCGGCAGAGGTTCTCGCGCAGTTGGACGCGCTCTAATCCCAAAATGGAATCAAGAATGAGGTGGCCTGAAGACGGCAGGCCACCTGGCAGCCCGTCGAGAATCAGTGCGATGCATGTACATAGGCAGTCGAAGGCACCCGAGCCGCTGCAGTCAAGTAGTCGACAACACCTCAACCTGCCTTACCCAGCAGACTCACGTGATCGATACGGAAATGCACAAGCCACACATTCGCCTACTGAAGCACCTGAGGGACTCTCGGCGCGGAGCAGAACTCCTCGCTGTTGTTTATATAGCAGTAATCTCTTTCAGCGCGAACAGGTTTCATCTCTTTTTTCTCTTGTTTCCAGAATTGGGGGCACTTGCGGCCGACGTTCTGACGCGGCCGAACGGAGCGTGGGCACGGGAACCGTGGAAGCTGGTCATAACACCCACTGCAACAGCAGTGGTCGGCATTGTCATAGGCCGGCAACTTCCATATGGTGTTTTCGGCATACTCATCACGATCGCTCTCAGTATCGGAGTTATCTTCCTCCTGCGCTCTTCAGTCGCGCCGGCGATCTCGGCTGGTGTCCTGCCACTCGTTCTCGACGTGAAAACCTGGCTTTACCCACTGTCCATTCTGTTTGGATTGTGCATCCTGGCAGTGGTCCTGTTCGTCTGGAAACGGAGCGGATGGAGCAAAACCCTCCTCGTGAGACACAGTGTAGAGACGGAAGCGATTGAAGTCCTCGAGAGCGCTCCGCTCGGGAAGAAGTGGCTTTTAGCACTACTCATCTTTACGGGCGTAGTCGGGACAATTGCCCAATTTACAGGCCTTCGCTTCATTCTGTTCCCGCCTCTTGTCGTTATGGCGTATGAAATGTTCGCTCACCCGCACACGTGTGCGTGGGCAAAGCCCCCATTTGAATTCCCGATTGCTTGTTTCCTTGCTGCAGGCGTTGGCGTCGCGCTTGATCGATGGCTCGGTGTGACCCCGGTTGCAGTGGCCATCACGCTCGGAATTTGCATCCTGGTTGTCAGAGCTTTCCGGTTGAGGATGCCTCCGGCATTGTCAATCGGTCTGCTTCCCTTTGTCATGGCCGCTCCAACATTCATTTACGTGGTTTCCGTAGGAATTGGCGCTGCGGCTCTCACCGGAGCCTTCGTCCTCTTCCAAAAGACGCTGGCTTTTCCGGTTCACCGGATGCCCGCTGGCAAGTCACATGAGAAACCAGAAATTGGACAGTTTCTTCCGTAGTCGCACAACGGCACGGTTCCTGCGGTGTTGATTGCCCTCAATACGTCAGTCCGCGATGAGAGACTCAATGATGGGGCAGGTTCCTCGTTTGTGTTTGAGCTCGCACTGGCGGATCATTTGTCTCAAAGCGTCGCGGATGGATTCTAGGTCTGCGATCTTGTCTTCCACGAGATGCAGTTTGGCGAGCGCGAGGTCGTGGGTAACACTGCAGGTTTGGGGCCCGTCCAGCTTGAGCAGGCCGGCTATGTCGTTCAAACTGAAGCCGAGCGTTTGCGCCCGCTTGATGAAGCGGACGCGCCTGGCATCCGCGGCCGTGTATTCCCGGTATCCCGACAAAGGGCGATCTGGTTCCTGCAGTAGCCCGGAACGCTGGTAAAAGCGGATAGTTTCCACACCCACTTCGGCGGCCTCGGCCAATTTTCCGATGGTCATTCGTGATTTCATGCTTGACTCCGTACCCACGTACGGAGAGTACTCTGATTTTAGAGGAAAGGAAAAGAAGGCGCATGGCATCTGAAAACATGACATCTGAGAAATCGAAGTCCGGGATATTGGCGCTGGGAGGTCTGGCGGCAATTCTCGCCTCGACCTGCTGCCTGGGGCCGCTGGTGCTAATCGCCCTCGGTTTCAGCGGCGCGTGGATCGGCAATTTGACGGTTCTCGAACCCTATCGACCGGTATTCATCGCTGTGGCGCTGGTTGCGTTGTACTTTGCCTGGCGGCGTATCTATCGTCCGGCGGAGAAATGCCTGCCCGGCGAAGTCTGCGCGCTGCCGCGGACAAAACGGCTGTATAAGATTCTGTTCTGGGTCGTCGCCGGACTGGTGTTGATCGCACTTGCGTTTCCGTATGTTGCACCGCTGTTTTACTAAGGTCCGATGTGTTTTACAAACGTTCGATGCATCTGACAGTGCAGACAGGAGTGCAAATGAATAAACATTTCGATCTCATCGCAATTGGAACTGGGTCCGCGGCGTCGTCTGTGGCTTCGCGTTGTCGTGCAGCCGGCTGGCAGGTTGCCGTGATTGATTCACGCCCGTTTGGAGGTACCTGTGCGCTGCGTGGCTGCGATCCGAAAAAGGTGCTGGTTGGGGCCGCAGAGCTGGTCGACTGGGGCCGTCGCA
>JAGWRJ010000615.1 GCA_028869725.1 Alphaproteobacteria bacterium
CACAGCCAGCAGATCGCCGACTGCCTGCGCGAGGACTTCGGCCACCGCTCCGTCCATGCATCGCTGCTGACGGACGTCTCCGGATCGATTGCGCCGCTCAAGCATGCCAAGGCCCAGCTGAAAAACTGGATGCGTGGCGAAAAGCGGGCGGTTCAGCCGGCGCTCCTGGGTCTGTTTGGGGCCAGGGCCCGTGTCGAATATCAGCCCAAGGGCGTGGTCGGAATCATCAGCCCATGGAATTTTCCGGTCAACCTGACCTTTGCTCCCCTTGCAGGTGTGTTCGCTGCGGGCAACCGCGCCATGATCAAGCCGAGCGAATTCACCCCACGTACCAGTGAACTCATGGCTCGCATGATCCGCTCCGCCTATTCGGAAGCCGAATGCGCCATCTTTACCGGCGGAGCGGATGTGGGGCAGGCTTTTGCGGGTTTACCCTTTGACCACCTCCTCTTTACCGGAGCAACCAGCATCGCTTACCACGTGATGCGCGCGGCGGCGGAGCATCTGGTGCCAACGACCCTGGAGCTCGGCGGCAAGTCCCCAGTCATTGTCAGTAACAGCGCTGACATGGCCCTGACGGCCAAGCGGGTGATGTTCGGCAAGACTCTGAATGCCGGCCAGATCTGCCTTGCACCGGACTATGTCTTGGTACCAGAGGGTAAACAGGATGCATTCGCCGCCGCGGCGACCGCGGCTGTGAGCACGATGTTTCCCACACTCAAGGACAATCCGGACTACACATCGGTCATAAACCAGCGTCATTATGACCGCCTCACGGGCTATCTCAAGGATGCCGAAGAGAAGGGGGCGCGTCTTTACGAGATCAATCCGGCCAAAGAAGATTTTCGTCAGCAGCCGCATTTCAAGATCCCACCCACTCTCGTTTTTGATGCAACTGACGACATGAAGATCATGCAGGACGAGATCTTCGGTCCCCTTCTGCCCGTAAAAACCTACGCCGCGATCGATGAGGCGATCGAGTACATCAACACCCACCCGCGGCCACTTGGCCTTTATTACTTTGGCGACGATGCGCGCGAACAGGACACCGTGCTCACGCGCACGACCTCGGGCGGAGTTTCCGTCAACGACGTGATTTCACATGTCATGATGGAAGATCTGCCATTTGGCGGCGTGGGGCCGTCGGGAATGGGCGCGTATCACGGACTTGATGGCTTTCGAGCATTCAGCCACGCCAAGGCGGTGTTCACGCAGTCCAAACGCGACATCACCGCGATGCTGCGTCCGCCCTACGGTGCCAAGCTGCAAAATCTCGTGGCCAGCCAGATCAAACGCTGATGACCGGCGCGCGCCGCTAAAGCGCGCGGCAGCAGATCAGTCTTGCGGACCGACCACCTGCACAGTGGCATCAGCGGGCGAGGCGTCAGCCGGCGCCGCGTCGGTCGTTGATGCTGCCTTCCTGCGCGGGCGCCGAGATTTGGCGCTGTCGGTCGGCTTACGGCTGGTCCGGACCCGCCGCCGTGGCTTGGCGACAGGTTCGATCTGGCCGTCATCTTTGCGTTCTTCTGATACGGGCTCGGGCGTCTGGACGTCGGTCGTATCACCGCGCTGCGGCGCGTCTGCCAGCTCTGGTTCAGGCGTAACCGCGACTTCGGTCTCGGTCGCTTCGGCATCCGCCGCCGGTTCGAAGTTCAGCGACGTTGTCTTTTCCGCGTCGTGTTCCGGGGCGTCGTCAGTTGCGAATGCGTCCGCGTTTTCGATTTCATCGGCCTCGGAGCGCGCGGCCGGCAGTTTGACGGGCCGTAGCAGCGCGATCGGAAGTTGGCTGGCATCGGCGGTTGCCGCGCTCATCCAGTCGGGCAGCGCGCCGGTGGACTGGGACTTTTCCGGAGCCTGGACATCGGCGTGTGTCGACGGCAGCTGTGGCGTAGGACGTGCCGGCTCCATCGCGGCTCTGTGCCCATGATCTGCGACCGGACGTTCGCGCCGGTCGCGGCGGTGGTCGCGGCGGCCTGAGGCACGGCGATCGCGATCGCGTCCGCCTGAGCGCTCTTCACGCGGTTCGACTCCCTCGATCTGGCGGCGTGGCAGGGCTTTACCGATCAGTTTCTGGATCGCGTCTACCGACTTTTCGTCCCGCGAGGTGACAAGCATGAATGCGTGACCGCTGCGGCCGGCACGCCCGGTACGGCCGACGCGATGAACATAATCATCGGCGTGAAACGGTGCATCGTAGTTGAAGACGTGGCTCACGGCTGGAATATCAAGACCGCGTGCGGCGACATCGGATGCGACAAGCAACTGGATCTCGCCACCACGAAACTCATCGAGTGTTTTGGTCCGCACGGACTGATCCAGATCGCCATGCAACGGCGCGGCAGAGAAGCCATGCTTTTTGAGTGACTTGGCGACTACATCGACATCGCGCTTGCGATTGCAGAAAATTATACCGTTTTGCACCGGATTATCCCGGATCAAACGGCGCAGGGTTTCGCGCTTGGCCCAGTCATTGGCCGGAACGTCGATGATCTCTTGGGTGATCGTGGATGCAGTGGTTGCCGGGCGCGTAACTTCGACGCGCGCTGGATTGTGGAGAAACTGCGCAGTCAGCCGGGTGATTTCCGGCGGCATCGTCGCAGAATAAAATAGTGTCTGCCGGGTGAAGGGCAGAAGCTTGCAGATCCGCTCGACGTCCGGAATGAAGCCCATGTCGAGCATGCGATCCGCTTCGTCGATCACGAATACCTGAACGCCGGTCAGCATTAGCTTGCCGCGTTCGAAATGGTCGAGCAGCCGGCCTGGTGTGGCAATGAGAACATCGACACCGCGATCGAGCTTCTTGTCTTGATCTTCGAACGATACGCCACCGATCAGCAGTGCCATCGACAGCTTGTTGTACATGCCGTAGCGCTCGAAACTTTCAGCGACCTGCGCTGCCAATTCGCGCGTCGGCTCAAGAATCAGCGAGCGTGGCATGCGCGCCTTGGCGCGCCCTCTGGCCAGGATCTCGATCATGGGCAGAGTGAAGGAGGCGGTTTTGCCGGTACCGGTTTGCGCAATACCGATGACATCGCGGCCTTTAAGGACCTGCGGAATACCTTCGGCCTGGATCGGAGTGGGCTGGGTGTAGCCTGACTCGGCAACGGCGCGCAGCACCTCCTCGGAAAGTCCGAGGCTGTCAAAGCCCGGAATTGGGGCAGGCGCATCGTCGGGCGCGCTCTGCGGTGGCGGGCTCGCAGCCTCCGTATCGGGAGGCGAACTCGCCAAGGCAGGGCTGGTATCCTGAGTGTCGGCGGGGGTGGGATGGGCTAAGATGTGGCCATCCGAGCCGGCTTCCGCGCCGGCAGTCGTGACGATATCGGTCATACGCTCCTTAGTCGGGCGCATGTCCATCGCGCCCTGACGGCCTGCCCGGATGGCGGCCGTATCCTGATGGCGCGAACATAGGGACGGCGCGCGCAAAGTCAAGGATTGGTCCTGAAGAATGTGGGCTTTGCCCATGAAAACAAGGGACAAGAGCCCACGTTGGAACCAAAGCCCCCGAGTTGATGGCGGACCGTCGCGGGCGATATGGCAGAGCGCAGTATTGCCGGCCCGACCGGAGCGTGACGGTGGTCTGATATGTTATGGGCTTGAGGATGCTGGAAGATCTGCTCAGACCGGGCCTTGATGTCGTGTTTGTGGGCACTGCAGCTAGTACCGAGTCGGCCCGACAGAAGGTTTATTACGCACACGCCCAGAATAAGTTCTGGCCGACGCTGAAGCGCATTGGACTCATCCCCGATGCGTTCGAGCGGCGCGACTTTGCCTGCCTCCTGGACTTCGGTATTGGCCTCACGGATCTTTGTAAAACCCGCGCTGGCATGGACCGTACGCTCAGGCGCCGGGATTTTGATGTCGACGGGCTGCGGACCAAGCTCCTGTCGGCTGCGCCGCGCTGTATCGCGTTTACGAGTCGCAGAGCAGCAAGTGTGTTTCTGGCCCAGCCTTCATCAGGACTTAGGCTCGGGGTACCGCTATACGTCAGCGCGCAATTGCCCCCTCTGTTTGTGCTGCCATCGCCCTCAGGGGCAGCTTCAGGCCATTGGAGCATCGAACCCTGGCAGGCGCTCGCGGCCTTTATTGGCGCTCGACAAGTTCGGACGCACAGGTGACGATCACCTGCGTCGGAGGGGAGCTGCGACAATGGGGTCTTCCTGGATTCGCCTGATAGCAGCGGGCGCCCTTGCGGTAGGGTTTTGGGCGCTCGCCAGATACGGAACGCTCGAGCCTGGTGTCGTGCCAGCGAGCGCGCCTGCGAGCCAGTTTTCAGCGGTCCGTGCGGCAGCGATGCTAGGACGCGTCTTGGGCCCGCAGGTACCGCATCCTGCTGGCACCACGGCAAACCGGGCGGTGCGCGCGCGCCTTCTCGCAACTCTGGCGCAGATGGGTATTGTCGCCCACACCTATCGCGGCATGGGCTGCTTTACCGACAAGAACGCCCCCGTGATCGGCTGTGGCAACGTCGTCGATGTCGTGGCACCGGTCCTTCCCGGTCGTGGCAAGGCCATCTTGATGGTTGCCCACTACGATTCCGTGCCGGCCGGCCCTGGCGCCGCGGATGATGGCTCCGGGGTCGCCGCGTTGCTCGAAACCGCCCGGGCTTTGCGCGCACGGCCGGGCAAGATACGTCATCCCGTTATCGCACTCTTCACCAATGGCGAAGAGTACGGAATGCTGGGAGCAGCTGCCTATCTGCAAAATCCGGCCCTGCGCAGCAGGATCGGTATCGCCATCAATGTCGAGGCGCGCGGCAATCGCGGTCCAAGCCTTCTGTTTCAGACAAGTCCGAAGGCATCGCAGCTCATTGCGCTCTATGCCCGCACGGCGCCAAGCTATGCGACAAGTTCGCTATATGCCGAAATTTATCGTTTTATGCCCAATGACACCGATCTGACGGTGTTTTTGCATCACCACATCGCAGGCTATAACTTTGCCATTGCTAGGCGTGTAGCTCACTATCACACGCCGCTCGACACGCTGGCGAATTTGAGCCGACGCAGTCTGCAGGATCAAGGCGATAACCTCCTTGGCCTAGTGCGTGTTCTGGAAAATCAACGCTGGTCTTCGCTGGATGGGCACGCCGAAGATTATATCTCGATCCTTGGGCGCTGGCTGGCGCGCTGGCCGCAAAGCTTCAGTCTGCCGCTTGCCATCATTCTGGGACTACTCGTGGTGCTGGCAGCTATGGCTGCCGCTGGACGTCTCAGTGTCCGGCACTGGTTTGCAGCGGTTTTTGTCTTTCCTGGTACAGTGGCGGGGGCAGGGCTAGCCGGCTGGGCGATGGTGGCGATCGCGCAGGCAGTATCCTCCATGCCCGATCCATCCTATGCACATCCTACTGCGCTACGTGTGGCGCTTGCACTCATCATCGCCGCGGTTGTGATGATTGCAGCGCGACTTACTTCAGCGCGTGTGGCGCTCGTAGGCGTCTGGATCTGGTTTTCGGCCATCGCGATCGCCGTGGCGGCACTGCTTCCCGGATTCAGTCCCTATTTTCTGCTGCCTCTGGCCGCGGCCCTGCTCACGTTGCCAATTGCCCACTTCGCCGGTTTCGAGCGGCCCTTTGGCCAGTTGGCACTGTTTCTGTCAGCGCTGGTTGCACTCGTGATCTGGCTGCAGCTGTGCGTCGATGGCGAAAGTCTCATGGGTCTGCGGCTACACCTGCTCTTTACGCTTCCTGCTGCGATCGGTGTTGCCACACTACTGCCCTGGCTTGCCAGCGCGACGATGTCTCGACGGGTGTTTGTGTGGTCCGTGTCAGGGGCGGTGGTGCTCGGCTGTACGGCTGCAGTAGCCGCCGGGCTTATGCCAAGTTATAGCCGGATGGCACCCCAGCGGCTCAATCTCTACTATGTCTCGGTCCCGGGCCGTTCGCTGTGGGCAGCGCAGACCTCTGCGCCTTTACCCAGGGAGTTCTATCGTGTGGCGGCGTTTTCGCGTCAGGCGGAGCCGATTGTGGCAAATTATCCGTACCGGATGTTCCTGGCTCCGGCGCCGCATCTCAGTCTGGCTCCGGCTGGGGCGACGGTCAAAGCCAACGAGCGCCGTGACGGGCATCGCAGTGTGACGCTGGCCCTGCATGCCTCGGCAGCCATGCTGACGCTCCGACTTCCCGGGCACTTGAATCTTAAAGAGATAGAATTCGGAACAACCTCGATTGCGATTCCTCCTGGCTGGAAGCAGCAAAAGCAGGTGGCCATTGGGTGCCTGACCCCCGATTGCAGCACCGCAACGGTGAGACTCGTGATGGATCAGGACGGGCCATTTGTGCTGACGCTCGTGGCGCGGTCTCTCACGCTGCCAGGACAGGCCAAACCCCTGCTGGCAGCACGGCCCGCATCAGCGGTGCGCAGTGGCTATGGCGATGGCACGCTTGAGATCGTGCCTATCGCCGTTGCTGGCGCCAACTAGGCAGAGGACTTGCTTGTTGACTTGCTGTCCTTGCCATGTTCGGGCCGCAGATGGCCATCAATGAAGGCGCCGGATTCGATGCGGATGTCGGCATGAATCACATCGCCGGTCATGTGCCCGGTGGCATTGAGGACGACCTTGCGGGCCTCGATCTTACCTTCAATCGTACCGGCGACTTCTACCGTCTCGCCATAGACCGTGCCTTTCACGCGCGCATTTGAGCCGATGGTGACGGTTTGTCCGCGAACATCGCCTTCGACCTGGCCCTCGATCTGCACGTCTTCGGTACTTTCGATCTGGCCGGTGATTTTCACGGCTTTGCCAATGACCGAGGTCCCGTGGGAACGCGTGGCGGTTGACGGCGGTGTTGCCGGTGGTGGAGTTGCCGGACGCAACTGCGGCGTCGCCGGTGCGCGCGCGGCTTCGGGCGTATTCTGCGGCTTCTCGTCCGGGGTTCTGTCGCTGCGGGTGAACATGGTCATGATCGGGTCTCCGGGAGTTGATCGAGCGTTTCAAAGTAGTTCAATGGACGCCAGGGCATGCGCGCCTCGATACGCGCGCCTTTGTCGACGGAAATCGTATGGTGGAAGACGCGGCCCGTCACCCGCGCGGTCTGAGTAATACTGACGTGATGGGCGAAGGTTCGTCCTTCGAGAGTCCCCTCGATGCGCACTTCGCGGGCCACAATATCGCCCACCACGATCCCCCGAGGGCCGATGATCACGATCACTCCGTCGATCCGGCCATTGACCAGGCCATCGATGTGGATTTCGCCGTCGATCTCCAGGTGACCTTCGACCTTGATGCCCGGCAGCAGGCGACTTGGTCCTTCCTCGCCGGACAGTCGTCCGGACTTGGCGAAATTCTTGAGTGGCAATACGGCCATTTCTGTTGGCCCTGCTCTCGGAGCTGCACGGATACGGATCTGGAGGTCGACCCTCGGACAGCGCTACTCAAGCCGACTTTGACCACAATGTGGAGTCGTTTTTTCCCTAACGGTAGGGCCAGTCACAAATTTTTCACGTATCGGCGTACAAAGGCCGCCGATGATCTCGGTTTGCGTGTGGCGGAAAAGGCCAGCCTATAGATCGACGTCGACGGCAAACTGCGCATTTTCCTGAATGAACTTGAAGCGTAGTTCAGGCTTTTTGCCCATCAGGTCATCAACCATTTTGTCTGTCGATGCGCGCGCATCTTGCGGCGCAACAACCTGGATCAAGGTGCGTTGACCAGGACGCATCGTTGTTTCCTTCAGTTGCCCGGGCATCATTTCGCCCAATCCCTTGAAGCGCGAGATCTCTACTTTGGCATTGGCCTTGAACTCGGCTTTGAGAAGCTGCTCACGATGGGCATCGTCCCGCGCATAAAATGTCTTGCCGCCATGGGCGAGGCGATAAAGTGGCGGCATTGCCAGAAACAGATGGCCGTTCTCGATCAGTTTTGGCATCTCGCGATAAAAGAATGTCAAAAGCAGCGACGCAATATGTGCCCCGTCGACATCGGCATCGGTCATGATGATGACACGCTCATAGCGCAGATCGTCTTCGCGATACTTGCTCCCGGTACCGCAGCCCAGCGCAAGCAGCAGATCGGAGAGTTCCTGGTTCTGCGCCAACTTGCCAGCGGTCGCGCTCGCCACATTGAGAATCTTGCCCCTAAGCGGCAAAACTGCCTGAGTTGCGCGGTCACGTGCCTGCTTGGCGCTACCACCGGCGGAATCTCCTTCGACCAGGAAAAGCTCGGTACCGCCGGGCGCATCCCTGGTGCAATCGGTGAGCTTGCCGGGCAGGCGCAGTTTGCGGGTCGCGGACTTGCGCTGGGTTTCGCGCTCATGTCTGCGCTTCAGCCGCTCGTCTGCCTGATCAATCACGAATGCGAGCAGGCGGTCGGCGTCTGGCGGACTTTCGGCAAGCCAGTGATCGAAATGATCGCGCAGTACTGTTTCCACCAGCCGCTGGGCATCCTGGGTTGACAGTTTTTCCTTAGTCTGGCCCTGAAACTCCGGTTCGCGAATAAACACGCTGAGCACGGCGCAGGCCGCGTTCATCACGTCATCGGGAGTGATCTGGGCGGTCTTCTTGTTGCCCGACCGCTCACCATAGGCGCGCAGCGCCTTGGTCAGAGCGTTGCGCAGTCCTTGCTCGTGGGTGCCGCCAAGAGGCGTGGGAATGGTATTGCAATAGCTCTGCAAAAAGCCGTCCCGCTCGGGAGCCCAGGCAATTGCCCATTCGACCGCTCCCTTGCCGTCCTTGTTTTCGGTGCGACCAACGAACAGGCGCGGGCTGACGGTAGACTGCCCCTCGATTTCACTGCGCAGGAAATCCGCAAGCCCGCCCGGAAATTTCAGCACTTCGTTTGCCGGCGTAGCGGCATTCCTGATCAGGGCAGGATCGCAGATCCAATGAATTTCCACGCCACGGAACAGATAGGCCTTGGACTTGGCCATGCGGTATAGGGTGGCGGGCGAAAAATGCGCATCGCTGCCGAAGATCTGCGCATCGGGCCTGAAGCGGACGATGGTGCCACGCCGGTTGACGCCTCCGGTATTCCTGAGTTTGCCGACAGGCTTTCCCCGCTCGAAGCGCATCACATGGTTCTGTCGGTCGCGCGCCACTTCGACCTCGAGCCACTGGCTCAAGGCGTTGACCACCGAGGAGCCCACCCCATGCAGGCCTCCGGAGGTATCATAGACCTTGCCACCAAACTTTCCGCCGGCGTGCAGTGTCGTCATGATTACTTCGAGTGCGGATTTGTTCTTGAATTTGGGGTGGGGATCGATCGGAATGCCTCGGCCATTGTCGCGGACCGTAATGACGTCCCCGGCGGACAGCTCGAACTCTATCCTCGTGGCATAGCCGGCCACGGCTTCGTCCATGGCATTGTCCAGGATCTCGGCAGCCAGGTGATGCAGTGCCCGCTCGTCGGTGCCGCCGATATACATGCCAGGTCGCCGTCGAACTGGCTCGAGCCCTTCGAGGACCTCGATGTCCTTTGCGGTGTATCCCGTCGTCTTGTCGGCGGACTGGGTTTCGAACAGGTCAGGGGCTTTGGCCATAGAATTGGGGGGCTCCGAGCCGAAAGTAGGAGAATGATGGGCTGCTGGCCGGTGCGGATCCCCGCCCGTCTCCGGCCGATTCAGTGTGGTTTATTAACACATTCGGGAGATCATGAAAGGTACGGCGCAGGGGCCGAAGGATCGGATTTATGAATGTTCATGGCAGCTTGGCAGGGCAAGCCGAACGGTACGCATGTGCGCGTACCGAGAGCCTCGCACGCTATCTGCCCTACAAAATATGGCTGAACCCGACCTGGGCCGCTGTAGGTATGGTGCCGTTCGTCGGCCTGTTTCCATTTTTCGGCCAGGTCTCCCTCTGGCGTCTTGTCGTCGCGCTTGGCCTGCATCTGGCCAACAGCGTGCTGGCGGCGCTGACCCTGCGGCGCTATCGCAAGTCTGCCGATCGTGTGCATCTTTGGGAGCGGGTCTTCGTCGCCGAGCAGTTTCTCATAGGCCTCAGCTGGGGGGCCATGACCTGGCTGCTCTGGGTTCCAGATAATGCCGTTAACCACGCGGTCATCCTCGTCCCGCTGGTAGCAGTGCTGATTTCCAATGCCTCCTCCGCCAATAGCTGGAGCCTTTACGCAGCTGGCGTCCTGCCGCTCATGGGACTGTCGCTTCCGCGCATGCTGAGCGGCGGGGTGCCGGCAAATCTGGGCCTGGCGGCACTGCTGACGACTGCCTTCATCTACACTCTTGTGGTCGTGCTGAACGCCATGCATCAGAGCAAAGTGCTGCTCGCGTCGCGCTTTGCCAATGAGGACCTGACTGACGAGCTGCGGCGGGCCCATGACGCCGCGCTGAAGAAGCAGGCGGAAGCCGAGGCGGCGAACGCCGCCAAGTCCTCATTCCTGGCAAACATGAGCCACGAACTGCGTACGCCACTCAATGCGATCATCGGATTTTCCGATCTCATCGAGCAGGAAGCCTTCGGGCCGGTTGGGCAGACGCGTTATCGCGACTATGCTGGTGATATCCAGTCGGCGGGCCGTCACCTGCTCGGCATCATTGATGACATTCTTGACGTGGCCAAGATTGAAGCGGGCCAGATGAGTGTGTCACCGGAGTTTCTTGATGCCCGACATGTGATCGAACATGGTCTGCGCTCGCTGCGCCCCAAGCTGCAACTCAAGCAGCAGAACCTTTCTATCCGGTTCGAGGGGAATCCGGATCAGCTTTATGCGGATGAGCGCGCATTCCGCCAGATCGTGTACAATCTTATCAGCAATGCCACCAAGTTCACCCAGGTCGGCGGAGAAATCGCCATTTTAGGCCGAGGCCTCGAAGATGGCAGCTTTGAGTTGTGCGTGGCCGACAACGGGCCCGGTTTCGACCCCGCGCTGCTTGAGCGGGTGTTCGAGGCATTCAATCAGCTCGACAACCGGTATTCACGCCAGCAGGGCGGTACCGGGTTGGGGCTGTCTCTGGTACGGGGTCTGACGGCTCTGCATGGTGGCCGGGTGTGGATCGAAACTGCGCCAGGGGAGGGCTGCAGGGTGAGCGTGCGCTTCCCGCCATCCAGTGATGCCCTGCTGCGCGCCCAGCGCAGCCGACTTATCGCCTGAATTCCCGACAGATAAGAATTTCTTAGAAGGGATTGGTTTAGGCTCTATTGCTCCGCAGGGTGCGGAGCAACGGGGGACTGGTCCTTGGGATACGGGCAACGTTTGCGCATGCAACGCAACGCCGACGGGCGTGTGCTAAAGGCACAGCTCAACCTGACCGCCGATATCCTGCATGCGGCGCGCTATACTGCACCGCTTTGGGCCGTCTGTGCAGCGGTGTTCGCCTCGCGCGGCGGGTTTGGCCAGGTTCCGATTATGACAGCCATGGTCCTGCCCGGCGCCGTGATCGTGGCCATGGTGATCTCGGCGCGTCTTGTCGGGGCCTACCGTGCTGCAACCCAGACCGTCGTCGCCTACGAGCGCTTGAAACCCTGGTTTTCCAGGTTTATTGCCGCGCAGCTGGCCGTGTCGGTTGCCTGGGGACTGCTGCCCTGGATCCTGTGGCAGAGCAGTAATCCCATCAATCATGTGTTTCTCGCCTTTGCATCGGTCGCGATCCTCTCCTGGCTGATTGTCAGCCGCGTGGGGCATGTCGATATCTTTATAGCGTCAGTATTGCCCATGGTGGCGATGACCGACGTGCGCTTTTTGAGCGGCAACAGCTTGATCGACGTCCTGATCGCGGTTGCGATCAGCATATACGCAGCACAGATGTTCTTTGACGGGCGCCGGCTGACCTACCGCCTTGACGAGGATACGCGTCTGCGGTTCGAGGTCGAGGACCTGGCACGCGAGCTGGAAGAAGCCCGCGACGAAGCCCTGCGCAAGCGCTTCGAGGCCGAAACTGCCAATGCCTCCAAGACAGCCTTTCTTGCCAACATGAGCCACGAGCTGCGCACGCCGCTCAATGCAATTCTTGGCTTTTCGGAGATCATCGCCAAAGAATGCTTTGGAGCCGTCGGTTCGCCGCGCTACGTCGAATATGCTGGCGACATCCACTCTTCGGGGGCACACCTGCTCAGCCTCATCAACGACCTGCTCGACGTAGCCAAAATCGAAGCTGGTCGCATGGAGATCCAGCCGGAACCGCTGGACGCACAGAAGACAATCGAAAGCGCCCTGAAGCTGGTTGGTGCGAAGGCCCGCGAGCATCGCCAGGAACTGGTCATAGAAACGGCGCCCGACGCGCCGGTGCTCTATGCGGACGAGCGCGCACTCAAGCAGATGCTGATCAATCTGGTGTCCAACGCCGTCAAATTCACGCCTGAAGGCGGACGGATCACGGTACTTGGCAGCCGGGCGCGCGACGGCGGTTTCCAGGTCATGGTCGAGGACAATGGACCAGGCATTCCGCGGGAGAAGCTCGATCGGATTTTCAAACCCTTCAGCCAGGTGGACAACCGGTATGACCGTCAGGGCGGGGGCACCGGGCTCGGCCTCGCCCTGGTACGCGGGTTATGTGAACTGCATGGTGGCCGGGCCTGGCTGGAAAGCGAGCCGGGCAAGGGGTGTCGCGCCTACATCGTGCTGCCGACGGCGCCCGACGGACGTGCACGCGGCGCAGTCAGTCAGGCGGCCTGACATGCGTCAGGCCGGAGCGATTGCTCCGGCCTGATCAGTACAGTAGGGACGAACCTAGACGGAATAATACATCTTGAATTCGACCGGGTGCGGGGTGTGTTCGAAGGCGTAGACTTCGCTCATCTTGAGTTCGATATAGCTGTCGATGAAGTCGTCATTGAATACGCCGCCCTTCTTGAGGAAAGCGCGATCGGCATCGAGGGTTTCGAGCGCCTGGCGCAGCGAGCCGCATACCTGCGGTACGTCGCGCAGCTCTTCGGGCGGCAGTGAATAGAGATCCTTGTCCATGGGGTCGCCTGGATGGATCTTGTTCTCGATGCCGTCGAGGCCTGCCATCAGAAGTGCCGAATAGGCAAGGTAAGGATTGGCGCCCGGATCGGGGAAGCGGACTTCGACGCGCTTGCCGTTGGGGCTGCCCGAGAACGGGATGCGGCAGGAGGCCGAACGGTTGCGCGATGAATAGGCGAGAAGCACTGGAGCTTCAAAGCCGGGTATCAGGCGCTTGTAGGAATTGGTCAGCGGGTTGGTGAAGGCATTGATGGCGCGGGCATGCTTGATGATGCCACCGATGTAATAGAGGCAGGTGTCGGACAGGTCCGCATACCCTGACCCGGCGAAGAGCGGTTTGCCCGCCTTCCAGATCGACTGGTGCACATGCATGCCAGAGCCGTTGTCTCCGTAAATTGGCTTGGGCATGAAGGTCGCGGACTTGCCATAAGCCGCAGCCACTTGGTGGACGATGTACTTATACATCTGCATGCGGTCGGCGCACTTCGTCAGTGTCGAGAATTTGAAGCCTAGTTCATGCTGGCTGCCGGCCACTTCGTGATGGTGTTTTTCGGGCTCCATGCCCAGCTCACCCATGATGGCGAGCATTTCCCCGCGGATGTCCTGTGCAGAGTCCACCGGCGGGACCGGGAAATAACCGCCCTTGACTGCCGGGCGATGCCCCAGATTTCCGGCTCCATATTCGGTGCCGGAATTGTAGGGGCCTTCCAGAGAATCCAGGAAGTAGTAGCCCTTGTTCATCTGGGTGTCGAAGCGCACATCGTCGAAAATGAAGAACTCTGCTTCCGGACCAAAATACGCGGTGTCGCCAGCGCCTGAGGCGACTACGTACTGCTCGGCGGCCTTGGCAATCGAGCGCGGGCAACGGCCGTAGCGTTCGCCGGTCGACGGCTCGACGATATCGCAGGTCAGTGACAGCGTGGTCTGGGCGAAAAACGGATCGATGAAGCCGGTGGTCAGATCCGGTAGCAGCGTCATGTCGCTTTCATTGATCGCCTTCCAGCCGGCGATGGATGAGCCGTCGAACATGGTACCGGCGGTCAGCAAATCCTCATCGACCAGCGAGGGATCGAACGTCACGTGCTGCCACTTACCGCGCGGATCGGTAAAGCGCAGATCAACGAATTTGATTTCCTTATCTTTTATGGTCTTGAGGATTTCAGATGGATTGGACATGGCCGTCTCTCGCACTCGCTTGCGGTTGAAATCTGGGCTTAAAGCGCATCCGTGCCGGTTTCCCCGGTACGAATGCGAATGGCTTCCTCGACAGAGAGGACAAAGATCTTGCCGTCACCTATGCGTCCGGTGCGTGCCGCCTTCTGGATTGCATCGAGCGCCGCCTCCAGCCGGTCATCCGGCAAAACGACCTCGACTTTCACCTTGGGCAGGAAGTCGACGACATATTCAGCACCACGGTAAAGCTCGGTATGCCCCTTCTGTCGGCCAAATCCCTTGGCTTCGGTCACAGTGATTCCCTGGACACCGACTTCCTGAAGGGCTTCCTTTACCTCATCGAGCTTGAACGGCTTGATGATGGCTTCGATCTTTTTCATGAGCGTGCTCTTTAAAGGACGGGCACAGGTCCAAGAAGCCTGGGCGCCGAGTGAAGCAGGGTCGACGCTAAGGAGTTCAGGACGTGTCGGCCATAGCGCGGCCACGCGATCCACAGGCCGGTGAGGCCAAAAATCACCAAATCAGGTGAGACTTTGGGGGGATTTTTCTCCGAGTGCACAAAAAAGAAGCACGGAGCCTATTTGCTGGGCACGCACAGGGCCCTTGTCAGTAGGGAGGCGGGCCGGCAAAGCTGGCTTCCAAAAGAGGGAGCGCGATGACGTCCGGGCCGAGCTTCAATCCGGTGTTTGCCGGGTTGGGAACCACCATTTTTTCAGTCATGAGTGCGCTTGCACTCGAGCACCAGGCCATCAATCTCGGCCAGGGGTTTCCCGATGAGGACGGACCACATGCGATCCGTGCGGTGGCGGCTCAGGCGTTGCGCGACGGCCCAAATCAGTATCCGCCGACACGCGGCGTGCCGGCGCTGCGCGCAGCAATAGCCGCCCACGCCCGACGCTTTTACGGGTTCTCATTTGATCCTGAGACCGAGGTACTGGTGACGTCAGGAGCGACCGAAGCCCTTGCCTGTTGCATCTATGGTCTCGCGGGCCCCGGCAAAGAAGTCGTGCTGATCGAACCGGCTTATGACTCCTATCGTCCCATCGCTCAGAGTGCCGGCGCGAAGGTGCGTTCGGTGATCCTTGAGCCACCCGACTTCCGGCTCACCTATGACGGTCTTGCCGCAGCGGTAACGGAGAAGACTACGGCGGTCTTGGTCAATACCCCGCTCAATCCGTTGGGACGGGTGTTCAGTCGCGCTGAACTGGAAATCCTTGCAGAGGTGGTCGGGCGCAGCAATGCTGCGGTTGTTGCCGACGAGGTCTACGAGCATCTTACCTTTGATGGACGCTCCCATATCTCGCCGCTTGCCATTGCCGGTCTTAAGGATCGCGTGCTGCGGGTGGGCTCAGCCGGCAAGATGTTTTCGCTGACCGGCTGGAAAATCGGCTGGGTTACCGGCCCGGCGGCGCTTGTTGATATTGCCGCCAAGGCCCATCAGTTTCTTACCTTCACGACGTCGCCGGCGCTCCAGCTGGGGATTGCCCATGGCCTGGAACGGCAGATCGATTTTACCCTTGGCCTGCGTGACGAATTGGAGGCCAAGCGTGACCTTCTCGCCCGCGAGCTTGCAGCGCTTGGCTTTGAGCTCCTGCCTTGCGAGGGCACTTATTTTCTGACGGCATCCATTCGCGCGCTGACGCAAGAAAGCGACCGCGACTTCTGCCTGCGCCTTGTGCGGGAGGCGAAGGTCGCCCTGGTGCCGCTCAGTCCGTTTTTCGAAGCCGGAAAGCCCGATCATCTGGTCCGCTTTGCCTTTTGCAAAAAGGCAGACGTGCTACGCGAGGCAATTGTGCGGCTTCAAAACTATTTGGGAAAAAGAAAGGTCTGATACATGAGTTCCATCGATCCGCGCACGCCCATTCTCGTGGGTGGCAGCCAGTTCACGCAGCGTACGGCGCGTGAGGGCCGCTTTGGCGACAGCCTTGATCCGATCGGGATGCTGGTCCGCCCGGCGCGTGCGGCGCTAGAGGATGCTGTGGCGCCAGGCCTCCTCGACGCCATTGATACGGTGGCGGTGGTACGCTTCACCGCCGATACGCCAGGTGAACAGGGCCGGTTGAGCAAGAAGATGTTCCGCAATCCGCCTCTGGCCCTTGCCCGGCGGCTCGGACTGTCGGCGCGGCGGCTGCTCTATACCGCAACCGGTGGAAACACGCCGCAATGGCTTGTCAACCGCACGGCCGAGGAAATCGCCAGCGGCCACTGCGATGCTGCGCTGCTCGCCGGCGCTGAATACCTTGCCACCTTCTTCGGGGCGATGAAGCAGGGCGTCGATCTGGGCTGGGGCAGTCTGCCGGATGCTGATCCTGGCAGCGATCCCGAAGAGATTGGCGACATGCGTGCTGGCGTGAACGCCTATGAGCGCGCCTATGGTCTGCAGTTTCCGGTCAATACCTATCCTCTGTTCGAGAATGCGCTACGCGGTCAAAAAGGGCGCACGCCGGAAGAACATTTGCGCTGGCTCGGTCGGTTCTTCTCCCCCTTATCCAAGGTTGCGAGCGAGAACCCCCATGCCTGGTTCAAGACGTTTCGTACGGCGGAGGAGATCGCAACACCTTCAGAGCGCAACCGCTTCGTCGGCTATCCCTATACCAAATACCTCAACGCGGTGATCGAGGTCGACATGAGCGCTGCTGTGGTCATGACCTCGGTGGGCAAGGCTATCGAACTCGGCATTCCCCGAGAGAAGTGGGTATTCCTGCATGGCTGCGGTGATGCCAGTGACATCTGGAACGTCAGTGAACGGGTCAATTTCCATTCGTCGCCCGCGATCCGTACCATCGGTCGCAAGGCGTTCGCGATGGCGCAAAGGACCATTTCCGATATGGCGTTTATTGATCTGTATTCCTGCTTCCCGAGCGCAGTCCAGATCGGGTGTGCAGAACTTGGTATTGCCGAAGACGATCCGAGAGGCCTGACTGTTACCGGCGGACTGCCCTATTTTGGCGGGCCAGGAAATGATTACGTCATGCACTCGATCGTGACGATGATGGAAAAATGTCGGACCGCACCGGGTCGTTTTGGTCTTGTCACCGGCAATGGCTGGTATGTCACCAAGCACTCCATCGGCATCTATTCGACTACACCCGTGGCGGGTAGCTGGCAGCGCGAGGATCCGCACAGCTATCAGAAGGAGATCGATGCCATGGTCCATCCTGGCGTCGAAGAACGTCCTCAGGGGGACGCGAAGGTAGAGACCTATACGGTAGTGACTGATCGCAAAGGCAAGCGCTTTGGCATCGTGGTCGGGCGGCTAGCGGACGACCGGAGGTTTCTTGCCCATGCGCCCGATGATGATGTCACGCTCGATCGCATGATGCGCGAGGACATGTTGGGACGAACAGGAACAGTGACACCAGGCCCAACCACCAATCTCTTCTCCTTTACCTGAGGGGCTCGCGCCGGGCTCTGGCGCAAGGGACGGTCATGAGTCTGGCGCCTGCCTGCGTCTGCGATGCCTGAGGGAGCGGCTTGCGCGCGTCCGCCGGCAAAAATCCGGCGCTGACGGTGCAAGAAGTCCGGCTGCGCCCTTGCGAGCGCCAAGGAGAACCGCTTAGCTGGTGCCCGAATGCTATTTTGTGTGTCGATGCCCAAACTTTATCTCGTGCGTCATGGCAAGGCAGCAGCGGGCTTCGGTGAAGACGCCGATCCCGGTCTTGATGTCCTGGGTCATAGTCAGGCTGCTGCGGCGGCAGAACAATTGGCGCAGCTGAGTCCGATGATGCTGCGTTCCAGCCCACTCAGGCGGGCACGTGAAACGGCTGCCCCACTCGAGGCGCTCTGGCAGATGCGGGCACGGATCGACGCTGCCGTCTCGGAGATTCCGTCGCCGACACATGATCTGGCCGGGCGGGCAGCGTGGCTGCGTCAGTTCATGCAAGGGCGCTGGCGCGATGCCGAACCGGAGTTGCAAGCCTGGCGCAGTAATCTGATCAGCGCGCTCATGGCCGATGGGCAGGACTGCATCATTTTCAGCCATTACGTTGCAATCAATGTCGCAGCAGGTGCAGCACTTGGGGACGATCGGGTTGTTGTGTTCTCACCGGCTAATGCCTCGATCACCATTTTCGAGCATGACGGGTACACCCTGCGTCTCATTGAAAAGGGGCAGGAAGCGCCGCTGACGCGCGTCAATTAGGAGAAGGGCAATGGAAATCCACGAGATGGGTGCGCTCGAGCTTTCGGCGGCTTTTGCACGACACGAGGTGTCGCCGGTCGAAGCGGCGCAGTCCTGTCTTGCCCGCATCGCGGCCTTTGATGCGAGGATCAATGCTTTCTGTCATCTCGACGACGCGCTGTCGCTGGCCCAGGCAGAGGCATCGCAGGAGCGCTGGATGGCCGGGGCGCCGTTGTCGCCCCTGGATGGCGTACCGGTAGCCATCAAGGATCTGCTGCTGACCAAAGGCTGGCCAACGCGCCGCGGCTCGCGCACTGTAGACCCGAATGGACCCTGGCTCGAGGATGCCCCATCGGTGGCGCGGCTGCGCGAGGCGGGGGCAGTGCTGATCGGCAAAACAACGACACCGGAATTTGGCTGGAAGGGCTGTACGGATTCACCGCTGACCGGTGTTACCCGCAATCCCTGGGATTTGACCAAGACTCCAGGCGGATCATCGGGCGGATCGGCGGCGGCCGTCGCGGCACGGCTGTGTCCGCTGGCGCTGGGCACCGATGGCGGTGGTTCAATCCGCATTCCCGCGAGTTTTACCGGGACGTTCGGGCTCAAGCCGAGCTTCGGGCGGGTTGCTGCCTGGCCATTGTCGCCTTTCGGCACTTTGGCCCATGTCGGGCCGATGAGCCGTTCGGTGCGCGACAGTGCGCTGCTTATGAACGTTCTTGCTCGGTCAGATGCGCGCGACTGGTATGGTTTGCCGCCATCGTCGGACGACTATCTGCTGCGCGCCGAGGCGAGCCTCAAGGGCAAGCGCATCGCCTATTCACCCCGCCTGGGCTACGTCACCAAGGTCGTGCCGGAGGTAGAAAGTCTCGTTGAAAAGGCCGTGCAGCGTTTCGAACAAATGGGTGCGCGGGTGGAGCGGGTTGATCCGCCAGGCGGTAATCCGTCGGAAATTTTCCGTACCCTGTGGTGGGCTGGTGCTGCCTATCTTCTCGCTGATCTTCCGGAGGAGAAGAAGGCGCTGCTTGAAGTGCCATTGCGCCGGATGGCAGAAGAGGGCGCGGGTTTTGCTCTGAAGGACTATATGGCCGCCAACCTTCAGCGTGGCGCCTATGGCGCGGGATTGCGTCAATTCATGGAAAGCTATGATTTTCTGGTCACGCCCTCCCTGGCGACGCCTGCTTTTGAAACCGAACGGCTTACGCCGCTCGACGATGACGGCAATGCCTGGATGGCGTGGACACCGTTCAGCTTTCCCTTCAACCTGACGCAGCAACCGGCGGCCTCCATCAATTGCGGGTTCACCCGCGACGGGTTGCCGGTGGGCGTGCAGATCGTCGGGCGGATGTACGATGATGGTGGTGTTCTGGCGGCCAGCCTTGCCTATGAGCGGGCTGATCCGGATGCTCAGAAAAGCCCGCCAGGCTATTGATGCCAACGCCCGTGCCTGAAATGCCGAGCGCAAAATCTGCGTCTGGCATAGGCGCCCTATATTGTGGTATTGATAGGTTATGATGATACGCACATTCAGCAACCGACGTCGCCTGCTCTTGCGAAGGGGCGGGTAGGCATTGGTCGTGTCATAGGAGACGATTTAACCCCGCCGGCTGGCGGGGTTTTTTTACGTCTGCGGGCCGGCAATCACGGAGAGGAAGATGGACCGGCTCAGCCAAAGCGCCGAGGAGGCATCATTCAACGCCTGGCCTGCACTCAAGGAAATTTTTTACGACGGCTGGCTCATCCGGCTGGCCGGCGGTGAAAGTCGCCGTACCAACTCGGTTTCGGTGATCGGTCGGCCAAGTCATCCCCTGCCAGACAAGCTCGCCTTTTGCGAACGCATTTATCGCTCCCATCAGCTTCCTGTCAGCTTCCGGGTGCGTTCGCTCGATGGGCCGGCGCTCGAGCGCCATCTCGCGGAGGAGGGCTTCTCCGCTCATGATGAGACGCTGACGCTGTTCCTTGATCTCAGCTGCGGCGCACCACACCGGGTGGTGCCGGGATTTCGGATTGAAGCACGCCCATCACCTCGCTGGCTTCAAGCCCATCAGTGCTTCACTGGGCGCAGCCAACGCCAGACTCGGTTGCGCGCTCGTCAACTTGATCTGATCGCGCTTCCGAGCGCGTTTGCATCGCTCAGCTGCGATCGTCAGATCGTCTCCGTCGCCTATGGCGTGGTGCATGATCGTATCATGAGCCTGCAATGGGTTGCGACCCATCCGCTGCACCGTCAGCAGGGATTCTCGCGGGCGACGCTTGCGGGACTTTTTGCTTGGGGCGTGGCGCAGGGCGCCGTTGGCACCTGTCTTCAGGTACTGGCTTCCAACACGCCGGCGCGCGCGCTGTATCGCAGTCTCGGATTCGACCGGGAGCTTTATCGCTATCACTTTCGTGTGCGCGAATAGCCTATGTGCTGGTGCCACCTGCCAGCCGCAGAAACTGCGCGACGGCCGAGAGTTCGCTAGCGATACGCTTCAGACGCGCTTCTGCCTCGGCATCGGCGCCCCAGTGTTCCGCCTGGAAGGTCTCGTCGAGGGTTGCAAGGCTAAAAGCCTCTGCTGCCTCAATCCGTCCCGTGTGCAAAGCAAGAGCAAGGACGAGGGACCCGGTCAGTGTCGTGGCGGCAAAGACGCCGGCCAGGGCGAAGTCATCTAGCTGTGCAAGCCGAGCCTTTAGTGCAGCAATGCTCTCGTCAGACTGTGCAATGGGCACGATGCCTGCGGTAGATTTGAGCGTGATGCAGTATTCGCTTTTGAGCCAGTCGAGCAGTGGTTGCCACTGTTCTGCCTGGCGCGTGCTCAAGCTCTGCGGCGTATCGGCCCGATAGCACAGAAGATCATGGCGGCCATATTCGAGCAGCTGGTCGATCACGCTGATACGGGTCTGGGGTATGCGTTCGAGTGCAGTGTTGACCAGGCGCGCAATCGGCATTGTCTGGGTGTCGATGTATTCATCCTGGGCCCGCCATTCTGCGGCGACGGCCTCTGCGAGGCTACGGACTGGAACGATCAGTGCTGCACCGCCGGGCGTCGAGAGCCGCTTTCCGTCGAGCAGGACCGAAAAGCCCGTATGTTCTGCGCTGAGGGTTACCTCGGCATAGAAGCGCTTGGGACGATGGGTGGTCATGTGGACCTCTAGGCTGGGCGGGGTGTCTTTACCGGCAGGCCACTCGCGGCCGGGAGGCTTTCCGCGCGTCGGTGATGGCTGACTGCGGTCATGAGCGCTCTTTGGTGCGTGATGCAAATGGATGGCTGGTGTCGAACGGATCGAAGCCGAGCAGATCCCAGGTCTTCTGCATGTGCGGGGACAGTGGAGCGGTGACGGCAAGCCGGCCGCCCGCGGGATGGGCAATGTCGATGCTGCGGGCGTGCAGATGCAGACGATCGGCAATCTCTCCGCTGCCGGTAGCGGCGTCGCCACCGTATTTGTGATCACCCACAATGGGGTGTCCGATCGCCGCCAGGTGGACGCGAATCTGGTGCGTGCGCCCGGTCACCGGCTTGACGGCGAGCCACGCATAGTCGCGGCCCGCCACGCCCAGCACTCGGTAGTCGGTCACGGCGGACTTGGCGTCATCGGCATCGCGCCCCGTGGGGACCATCCGCTCTTCACCACCTGGGGCGCTGCGCTTGGCGAGGGCGAGCTTGATGGTGCCGCGATCGGGCTTTGGAACGCCCTTGACGAGTGCCCAGTAGATTTTGCTGGCATCGCGCCGGCGTAGCGCTTCGGCAAGGGCCGCAGCGGCTGGTACGGTGCGGGCGATCACGAGCACACCGGAGGTGTCGCGATCGAGGCGATGGACGAGGCGTGGCCGCTGGCGGCGCCCGTCCGCCAGGGCATCCAGCATGCCATCGATATGCCGGGTAAGCCCCGAGCCGCCCTGGGTTGCAAGCCCGCTCGGCTTGTTCAGGACAAAGACCTGGTCATCCTCATGGAGGACGAGGGACCGAATCAATGTGTCGCTTCTCGGGGTGTTTGGCGCCGGCGCCGGTGCCGCTGGCAGGTGCCGGATCTGCGGCGGCAGGCGCACGATCTGCCCCGCGTTGAGGCGGTCGGAGGCCTTGGCGCGCTTGCCGTCGAGCCTGATCTCGCCCTTGCGAAGCAGCTTTTCCAGCTGGATGTGCGACAGAGCCGGGTAGTGGCGTCTGAACCAGCGATCAAGCCGGACGCCCTCTTCGTCGTCTGCGATTTTGGCCGTGGTTACGCCTTTGCCGTCCATGCGATTGACGCTGCTTTCGAAATTGGCCAGTTTGCCGGTGATGGGGATGGGGTCCCCCGAAACCGCCGGATGCACCCTTCGGGACTGCCCAGGCTGATGACTCCTGCCCGAGAACATGGTGCGGGTTGAGCAAAGGCGCAACCTGCCCGCTGGACCTATGGCAGGAGTGCAATGGGATACAAGCTTTATCTGCTGGTCGGACTTGGCGGCGCGCTGGGTAGTATGGCGCGGTTTGGGCTTTCGGGGCTCGTCGCCAGCTCCATCGGCGAAACCTTTCCGTTCGGCACCCTTGCCGTCAACATCATCGGCTCGTTCGTAATCGGGTTCTTCGGTGCTCTGACCGCGCCGGACGGCCGCATCTTTGTCGGCACCATGGGCCGGCAATTCGTGATGACGGGAATCTGTGGCGGGTTTACGACCTTTTCGTCGTTCTCGCTGCAGACATTGTCGCTGATGCAGGATGGAGAATGGACCTATGCCGGCCTTAATGTCGCAGGATCTGTGAGCGCCTGCATGGTTTCGGTCTGGCTCGGCGTAATCTGCGCAAACGCGCTCAACCAGCTGAAGGGAGCCTGATCATGACGACGCAGAAGCGCGCAGGCGGCACGCCGGGGGAGGCTGCGAGCGGTTCCAAGCGCCTGCCCAGCGAGGCAACGCTGTTGCGTATTTTCGTGGGCGAGGATGACCGCAGCGATGGTGGCCCGCTTTATGAGGCGATTGTCGTCAAGGCACGGGAAGCAGGACTGGCGGGGGCGACAGTGCTGCGCGGCCCTATGGGCTTTGGCGCTTCAAGCCATCTGCACACCACGAAGATCCTGAGGCTCTCGCAGGATCTGCCACTGGTGATCGAGATCGTCGACTCCAAGGACAAGATTACGGCGTTTCTGCCCGTGCTCGATGCGCTAATGGGCTCCGGTCTGGTGACACTCGAAAAAGTCCAGGTGATCCGTTACGGCAAGGATGGGGCCGGCTAGCAGCCGGCCTTGACCCGTGGAGCCTTAGCCACCACTCTCCGCCCCCGCCGTCCTGGAGCTCTGCCATGAAACACATCCTGTCCGAAGTTGAAGCCCGTCGTGAGCGCGCGCGTGTGGGCGGCGGTGAGCGGCGCATCGAAGCGCAGCATGGCCGCGGCAAGCTCACTGCACGCGAGCGTCTCGAGGTGCTGCTGGATCCGAACTCGTTCGAAGAGTTCGACATGTTCGTCGAACATCGCAACAGCGACTTCGGGGCCGACAAGAACATCATTCCCGGTGATGGTGTAGTCACTGGGTGGGGCACCATCAACGGGCGTATAGTGTATGTCTACGCCAAGGACTTCACGGTATTTGGCGGCTCGCTCTCCGAGACCCACGCCCAGAAGATCTGCAAGATCCAGGATATGGCGATGCAGAACGGGGCGCCGGTCATCGGTCTGCTCGATGCCGGTGGTGCGCGCATCCAGGAAGGCGTGGGCAGCCTTGGCGGCTATGGCGAGGTATTCAAGCGCAATGTGCTGGCCTCAGGCGTTGTACCTCAGATCAGCGTTATCATGGGTCCTTGTGCGGGCGGCGATGTCTATTCGCCGGCGATGACCGACTTCATTTTCATGGTACGTGATACCTCCTACATGTTCGTGACTGGCCCTGATGTGGTGAAGACGGTGACGAATGAGGTGGTGACCGCCGAGGAGCTGGGCGGCGCCAAGGTGCACACCAGCAAATCCTCCGTAGCCGATGGCGCCTATGAAAACGACATTATCGCGCTTGAGGAGATGCGCCGGCTCTATGATTTTCTGCCGCTCAGCAACCGCGAGAAGCCACCCGTGTGGCCCTCGGCCGACACGGCGACCCGCGATGAGCCCAGCCTCGACACGCTGGTTCCGGAAAATCCCAACAAGCCCTACGACATGAAGGAGCTGATCACCAAGATTGCCGATGAAGGCGATTTCTTCGAGATCGGGGCGGCCTTTGCGCGCAATATCCTGACGGGCTTTGGTCGCATCGAAGGCTCGACGGTGGGCTTCGTCGCCAACCAGCCCATGGTGCTTGCGGGCGTACTCGACAGCGATGCCTCACGCAAGGCTGCCCGATTTGTGCGTTTCTGCGATGCCTTCAACATCCCGCTTGTCACCTTTGTCGACGTTCCCGGATTTCTGCCCGGCACTGCGCAGGAATATGGCGGTCTTATCAAACATGGCGCCAAACTCCTCTTTGCCTTTACCGAAGCAACCGTTCCCAAGGTTACGGTCATCACCCGCAAGGCATTCGGCGGCGCCTATGACGTGATGGCGTCCAAGCACATACGCGCTGACGTCAATTATGCCTGGCCGACCGCGCAAATCGCGGTGATGGGTGCCAAAGGTGCGGTTGAGATCATCTTCCGCGAAGAAGCAAAGAACGCTGAAAAGCTTGCGGCCCGCACCAAGGAGTATGAGGACCGCTTTCTCAATCCGTTCATTGCAGCGAGCCGTGGCTATATCGACGAGGTGATCCAGCCGCGTAACACGCGGTTCCGCATCGCCAGGGCCTTGCGCATGCTCAAAAACAAGCAGGTCCCGGCGCTGTGGAAGAAGCACGATAACATCCCGCTGTGAGGACGCCGGTTCTTACGACCGAACGCCTGATCCTGCGTGCGCCCGTCGCGGAGGATTTTGAGGCGTACGCCGCGATGATGGCCGATCCGCACACGGCGCGGTTCATCGGCGGCCAGATGGCGCATGCGGCGGCGTGGCGGTCCTTCGCGACGATCGTCGGTCACTGGCAGTTGCGTGGCTTCGGCATGTTCTCCGTTCTGGACCGGCATAGCGGCGCATGGCTCGGTCGTGTCGGACCCTGGCAGCCGGAAGACTGGCCGGGACAGGAAGTAGGCTGGGGCCTGATCGCTGCAGCTCAGGGACAGGGCTTTGCCTACGAAGCGGCGGTCGCCTGCCTTGATTACGTGTTTGATACTCTGGGCTGGCGTGATGTGATCCACTGCATCGCAGCGGAAAATGCGCCATCCATTGCGCTTGCAACGCGCCTGGGCTCGCGCTGGAGAGGACGGGTGCTCCTGCCGCCACCACTTGTCGACTACCATGCGGAAATCTATGGCCAGAGCGCGCACGAGTGGCGCGCACGCTGAGCCTCGCTCAGCGCGGTGGGCAGGCGGCGATGCAGTCCATTTCGACAGCGGCGCCCAAGGCAAGCCCGGTGCAGCCAAAGGCGGAACGGGCGGGCAGACGTCCGGCATCAAAATAGCTGGTATA
>JAGWRJ010000616.1 GCA_028869725.1 Alphaproteobacteria bacterium
ATTGTGCCGATTTTGCGGTCGCAAGCCTCATCTTCCATGCAATAATATTTTACATAATATACATTATGCGCACTCAAGGAACCGACCCGAGCCGGTGCCCGTCGCCCGCGCCCGCGGGTCTGGCGTGTTTGCCGCGGAAAACGTTGAGCCGTCGGCACTGTATTTCTAGGCAATTAGCCCCGAGACTTCTGTGCAGCCACTGCGACAAGCGGATCGAGTTGTACAGGTTCCTACGCCCACGCCGAAAAAGTTGTGCAGGTGTTAGGCAGCCGACGCGTTTAAGCATCGCCGACATCGGCGCTGAAGCCTACCCTAGGGTTGATCTACCTGGCTTATGGGCTGGCGGTCTCCGTGGAGCGCGTATCCTTTGCGATTTGGCGCTGATGCCCCGGAATCGCTCGAGGGCCGACTGCAGCGCAGCGGCCTGGCCTGCCTGCTTCGCTGCATGGGTTTCCGCTTCACGGAGCGCGCGCTGCATCATGGTCCGCTCCCGTTCGAACGCCGAGAACGCCTTGGCGTGTTCGCGTTTTGCGGACTTAAGCTCATCGCGTAGGGCTTTGGCTTCCTGACGTGCCCGATCTACCTCTTGGTGCGCGCGATCCTCGAGGGCATTGAGATGCGTGTCATGGCGCTCGCGCTCCTTGACCGCAGCGACCTCTAGGGCCGCCCGCAGAGCGCTCAAACGCTCGATATCCGCCGCCCGCTGGTCAGCCATTTGCTGCAGGCGGTCCCGTTGCTGCCGGAGTTCGTCCTTTTCAACCTGGGCCTCGGCAAGCCGGGCCTCCAGATCCGCGCACCGCTGCACGGCGGCGTTTCGCTCGGCGGCTACACGCGCTTGAGCTGCGTCCGCCTCGAGCTGCCGGGTCGACAGGTGGATTCGTTCTCGCTCCACGTCGGCATACGCCGCGTTCAATGCGTCGCGCTCCTGTTGGAGTCGCGCCTGTGCCAAGCCGCTGGCGTGGTCCACGGCCAGACGCCATACGCCCGTCATGGCATTTCCGACGTCCGCCGGCAATTCCGGCACCGATAGCGCGTCCTGCAGGCGCAACGCCAGCCCCTGGCGCCAGACTTCCAGCATCCGGGTGACGGTGTTCGGCGAACCCGTACCGAGCCGCACACGAATTTTTTCTACAGTCGGCCGCTCGCCGGCAGTGACTAGCGCGTCGGCGGCGGCGTTGACCTGTTCTTGGGTGATGCCTTTGGGCATAACGGATGTCTCCTCGATCGGCGCCCTGCCCGCTTGTTTACGTACTAGCGATAAGAGATGATTATCGTGGCTAGATGCTTTATTTCGTAGTATACATTACATAGTATGAAACATAATTCCATGATTCCGACTCTCGCCCAACCTGCTTCCAGCCTTGCGTTGCCGGTCCAGCTGGCGCAGCAAGCCGCCGATGCGGTGCGCGAGCTGCTGGCCGAAGCGGCCGCGGCGAACACCACCCGCAGCTATGCCAGCGCCTTGCGTTACTGGGCCGGCTGGCACGCGGCGCGCTATAGCATTGAACTGACGCTGCCGGTGCCCGAAGCGACGGTGCTGCAGTTCGTGGTCGATCACGTCGTACGTCGCTCGGCCGAAGGCGAATTGGCTTGGGAGCTGCCGCCAGTCGTGGACCAGACGCTGGTGGCCGCCGGCCTCAAGGCCAAGCTCGGCCCCTGGACGTTGGCGACGGCACGCCATCGGGTCGCGGTGCTGTCGACCGCGCACCGGCTCAAGCAGGTGCCGAACCCCTGCGAACAGCCGGCGATCCGAACGGTGCTGAGCCGTGCCGCCCGAGCAGCCGTGAAACGCGGCCTACGACCGCGCAAGAAGACGGCCATTACCTTGGCCGAACTCAAAGCGATGCTCGCCACCTGCGATGACAGCCTGGAAGGGCTGCGCGACCGCGCCCTGCTCTGCTTCGGCTTTGCCAGCGGTGGGCGCCGGCGCAGCGAGATCGCGGCGGCCGATCTGCGCGACCTGCGCCGGATCGGCCCGCAGGGCTACATCTACCGCCTGGAACACAGCAAGACCCAGCAGGCCGGCGTGACCGCGTCCTCGACGCCTGACAAACCGGTTCTCGATCGGGCCGCGCAAGCGCTCGAGGCGTGGTTGGCCGCAAGTGGGATTTCAGAAGGGGCGATATTTCGGCGGCTATGGAAAAACCGCATCGGTCCGGCGCTCTCCCCCGCCGCGGTCGGTGAAATCGTGCAGCGGCGGGCTAGGTTGGCGGCCTTGGAAGGGGACTTTGGCGGGCATAGCCTGCGCTCGGGGTTCGTCACTGAGGCCAGTCGCCAAGGGGTGTCGCTGCCGGCGATCATGTCGATGACGGAGCACCGGGCCGTATCCAGTGTGATGGGGTATTTCCAATCAGGTGCCGCTGCCGAGAATCCTGCAGCACGTCTGCTTGAGGACTCCTAGATGCTAGGCGGAGAGAGTGGGAGACACGGAACTCTCAGCTACCGCAAGCCCTGCGGTGTCTGGTCAGGTCGGAAAGTTTGACCTCCGAAGTTGACCAAATCAGCGAAAGCTACGCATTGACCTCTGGTCAATCAAAAAGGTTGTTTTTGATGGATAGCAAAACGCCGAAACTGCTCGACATCGCCCCATCTTTCCACCTCATCCACCACCTCGGCCCAAACCTCGTGATAGGTCTCAATCTGCATTAGTGGGACGAGTGGAACGGACAGGTCGACAAGCTGGTCACCCTGGTAGGTGGGCACCACGGAACCCGAACTGTGGTTGAAGAAGTCGGCGCACAAGAACTGTTTGACCTCGACGAGGGTTTGGATGCTCTCGTGAATGTCGTTATAGGTCGGGCTGGACAACCCCCAAGACAGGTCGGATAGATCCGCATGGGCCAGGTATTTGTCGCACTGATACCGAACCCGGTTGATGGCATTCGAGGTCAAGGCCGCTTCAAGCCGACCCAGAATAACATCGGAAATCCGGTCCACGGGAGAGCGTGGCGCTCCCATCTCGGCATCACGCAAACGATCGAAGGCCACATGTGCATGGTCTGCATCGGACCACCGCTGCGTGGCTACAGGGTCCGGCTTCCCAACGTCGCCGCTCACGTCATACTCAACCGAGCGGGCCATCTCATCGAACAACAGCCCCACGTCCATGGATGTGCCGTCATGGCCCACCACCACCTCACGCGTCAGCAACGCGACATTGCCCCTGATCTTCCTTACGATCGCCAGGAGAGAGGCCACGCCGTCCCTCCCTTCCGTCAGCCGACGGATCGCAAGTGACTGCGTGATGGCATATCCCGCGATGAAGGTGTTCCACAGATGCGGGTTCACGGGTGGCTGCCCCACTCGCTCCCGAATCCTAATGACAGCCTTGAACCAAACTTCGTCAATAATCATACGTGCCATCTGGTTCCAGATGGCGTTGGGGTGGTCCCCAGTCAGCGCATCCAGAGCCTTGGCACGCAGCTCACGGTAGAGCCTCCTGGACCGGTTGACCTTCTGGACATTTTGCACGTTCATCTTCGGTCAGGTGTTGAGTTGCGCCTTGGGGACTGCCTCGCCAATCAGCGTAAAGAACTGCCGCCAATCCGCGATGGCCTGCAAGAAGAGATCGTGGGCATCCCACGGCTTGGTGCCGACAACGACGCGCACATCCCAACAGATTGGTCCGTTCGGACCATCAGCCATCCATGGAATGGGGCGAACCTCATGAGCGCGTAGTTCAGGTCTTGGCAAAGATTCCGATTTCGCGTGCTTACCAGCGGTCGCCAATGTTCGGCAGATGTCCAGTGCCCCAAACCGTTGGGCCAGCTCATCGCCAAACATGCTCTGCCGCTTGCGCTGGTTTTTTTTCTCTTTGGAGAAATCCGCCTCAGGGAAGACTGGGGCAACCGCTGCCAAGTAAAGGTCTCCCGCATCCATTCTTTCCTCAAAGAACCAATCGTGGATGTGCCAGGCTGTCCAGGCCAAATTGATCGCTCGGTAACCGCGCGCTGCCACGTTCCGATCCGATGACCGAGTTTCAACAAACTCATCCAGCTCAAAACAAAGTTTCTGAAACATGTCCTGCCAGGATCGGATCCCAAAGGACTGCTCACCATGCGGAACAGACGATAGATCCTGTTGTGATGTCATAGATCACCTGCACTATCCGAAGGATCAGCGAACTGTCAGGCGTGTCATCTACTGGACGACAGCCAGATAGGGACGAACTGGCAGGAGAACCTTGCGATTGCCGCATCCCATCCAGCAATCCTCGCCGGTGCCTGCGATCATAAACAGCATCACTTCGAGACTGGCGGCGCGAATGGTAGCCCATGCACGAGTGTCAATCGAAGACGGACTCGGGTGCGACTCCGGATGCGTGTGCCATTCGCCCAGATAATCCATCATCCGCTTGGTGCGCTTCCACATGCGAAGTGCCGTCGCTGCGTGCGAGGGGTCATCGCGTTTAAAGAAAAAGCGAGTGGCCCGGTCGCCACGAGCAGGAAAGGTCGCGGTCACCACATGCAAGTGAGGATCGCGCCTATAACCCAGCAACACCCCGCCTTGCTCGGGAGCGGTCGCACTTTGCTGCCGGTACCGCGCAATGCCGGCCAATACCTCACCCTCAAATAGGATTAGGCCGCCCGTCTGAAATGGGTTCACCATCACAGCGTCTTGGTCAAGGGCCGTCAAGACGACCACTTACCCCACCTTTGACGCTTGAGCCGCGGTGCTGCAGGCCGGACAATGCGGCAGCGGCTTCGGATCCTGGTTCTTGTTATGGATGACGTCCGCGTTAGGTCGTTCCAGGAAGCGTAGACGCGGCGAAACGTTGCCCTGTAACCAATCGGCGACCATTTCGCTGGCCATTGCGGCCGCGTGCATCGGCGCCGACACCGCATACGGCGTGACGGCCTGGCAACCCCGCATTACCCATTGCGGCTCGTCCGTTGTGCCGATGCGAAAGCGCGGCGCGCGCTGACTTTGAGGATCGTTCTTGCGCAGACAGGCGAAGCAGGCCCCCTTGCGTCCGGCGTCGACCCACAGCGCTTGAACTGCATCGCCCTGCCCGTAAATGCGCACATACAACACTGGACAGGCCGCCGACCTCTGTGTGACGTGGCGCATATTGATCGTTTCACTCAGCGCTTCTTCACCGGTGGCGTCGATCACCAAGTGGTCACGGAAGAGCGCATCCACCTTCAGCGCATCCAGCTCTTCACCCCCGACGTTAGCGGTGGGATGCAAGCGACGCAGCTCCGCAGCCAATTCGGTCGCTTTGGCCTTCAACAGGGAGGGATACCCCAGCAGGTGCCGGCTGACGTTGCCGCCCTCCATTGCATCGAAGTCAACGATACGAAGTCGTCCGTGCTTGCCTTGGCCGGCGCCCATCTGCACAAGCGCTTTGGCAAGATGACTGCCAATCGATCCGCCACCGATCAGGGTGATGCACTTGTCGAACAGGTTCGTTTCGTCCAGACCCAGGTTGCGGCCGTACACGAACTCCGGACTCCAGTCCAAGATGGAAAGACGCGTGACGGCAACTTCCTGACCGTGCCGATGAAGCCACTGGCGGTAGTTCGCCGGTTTGCGCTGACCGAGGGCTCGCCGCAACTGGTCTCCCAAGTCGAAAGTGAGGCCCAGCCAACCTGCCGGGCATTGGATCATCAGGAACAGGATCGTCAAGTTGAGATACGCGCGGTCGTGCGCCAAGCGCTCCTGGAGCGCCTGATACAGAACCGGATCCCAGGCCCTCGTCCAGGCAAACACGTCATGCACGGTTCTCGGGAATGATTCGCTGAGGGGTGGCCACCGGTCGGTTTGAAACACCCAACCCGAATTGTTTCCGCGATCGATCAGTGTGCGGCCCGTTGAAGCCACGATCGATCGCAGCTGATCAACGTCATTGCCAAACATCGCAAAGGGCAATTCGGCACCTTCGGTAAAGGTGACGTGCATGTGGGTGGTCTTCTCCGCAATCGAGCCCTTCACCACGCGGAGCGGAGGTGGGTCCTGACCGGCGATCCAGTTCGCCAGATACTCGCGCATAAATTCTGCCTGGCGATAGATGGGGTTACGTGCCAGCTCGTCCAGTACCAAGCTTGCCTGGGCTAGGCATTGCCCCACCGCCGCCACCGGGTTGTAGCGGTTGAGCAGCACCGATCCGGGCGTGAAATAACAAAGCCCGTTCAACGCATTCAGGTGCGCTTGGACTCCATCCAGGCACGCAGGGCGTTTGATCACCCGGATGTGTGGGTAGCGGATGAAGTCCCAGTCATCGACCGTAACCTCGACCGACACATGCCCGAATACGCACGTCAGATTGCCCCGAAATCGAAGCGTATTTTTACGCCGGTTGATGAAGGCAAAGCCTCGGCCAACCAAGTACTGCGACACCTCGATTTGCGCAGGCGTCATCATTACTCACCCCGCATAGGTCGAGTTGACTTGGGGGGTCACCACCTCACGGGCCTGCGTCGAACGAACGCGATCCGCCGGATGGTCCTCCACGATATCGGCTCAGCCATACCACTACGCCTCTAACGATGTATCGCCCAGCCCCCGGTCCCCACCAGGTCCCTAGCTGGGTGTTGATTAGACGAATTGGGACATGCATCACAATTTTCAAGGGGGCAACCACAACATCTTGTGTCCAGCGGCGCCATGACTCCCAACTGGTGTTGTTTAGATCGATACAAAGGCGCTTGTGGAGAGCGCGTAAAGGTGCCGGCGACAGGCGCTCGGGGGTGTGCTGCTAGGTGTCGATACCCTCCCGGCCAGGCCCCTAGCCGCAACCGAATCTCATGTGGAAACTGAAGTACTGATTCATGGGCATGGCAGCGAAGACCCAGTGGATCAATGCCACCTGCAAGCACTGCCAAGGCGGACCGAAAGCGTGCGTCCGCCCGACGACATCGCGGTTCACGTCGGTTTAGCTGGCGACAGTAGTGGGGTACTGACGCACAATGCAGCAAGCGATGGAGATGACGAATGTTGGTAGATCCGCTGCTCGAGGAGGTAGTCAAGGGGCCTCGCGGGATGATTCTCGGAATCGAGGCCTGCGTGGAGTGCGAGTGCCTGGTTTCCGCCGTGACGTTGATATTTGCGGCCATCGACGCGCTGGCCGCCCTCACTCGCCCGACAACCCAGCCCGAAACGGACGGCGAGATCTTCCGGGCCTGGGCGACTCGCTATATCAACCCCGCTGTGCGCTTGCATTGCAGCGCGCAGGATCTGTGGGGTGCGCGTTGCGGCGTGCTGCACACTTACAGTCCCGAGGCCACTCGCGCGGCGAAGTTAGGCGCCCGCCGCGTCTACTACGAATGGCGTCAAGGGCCGCCGGCTGACGCGGTGCGCACCCTGCCTGCCGATGCCATCGTCCTCATCGTCGAGAACCTATACGAAGCGCTGGTCGACGCAGCCAACGCGTACATGCATGATATTGCCGCGGACGCCCAGCTGGCCCTGCGCGTGAACGTACACCTAGCGAGTCTGCTCTGCTACGAGCCCTATATTCCGCTTGTGGCTGAGACGAGCATGTGATCCACGCCCTTTTCGAATGCTCAGTAATCGACTGGACACTACGGGGGGGCGATTGCAGCTCTTCCTACCACCGGATAACACTGGCTAATCCCTGACCTTTTCTGACGGAACGCCCGTATATATGTGTGTGCCCTCGTCTACGGTTATCTCGCCTGGACCGCCACGAACTCAGAACAGTTGAACACGCACCGCTCTTACTTCCGGTAGCGGTTCTCGCGGATTCGCCAAACAGAATGCACGAATCATCCATTCGGCCTTAGCCTGAGCAAGGAGGATCATGACTGGGCTCGGACAACGGGCTTCGGGACTTTCGGCAATAGTCCTCATTGTGCGTATATCGAGCGGGCTTAAGACAGGTGGACCTTGAGGGTGGGTATGCCAGTCTCCTAGATAGACGGTCCTTCCATTTGATTCCCAAAAAATGCGGTGCATCTGCTCCGTTTGATAACTGTGATCAGGCAAAAACGTCTCGCGGTGATGCTGAGCCTGTGGGCCAGGCCCGACTATTTCTGTAACCACTGCTGACTTATTACTCAGGTAGCCAGCGAGGATACCTCCAGCCTCAAGAGGAAAGTACTCATCTGCCAGCTCTTTCAGCTTGCACCCAACCGTCCGGGATATCCAAACGCTGTTAATGATTGGGGCAGTTCGCATGCGGCGGCAACCTATAGGCCTTCCACGCCGGAAGCTGTGGGAAACCGCTCTTGTCGCGCAACTGCAGTGTCGCGATGCTCCATGTATATGCGGGCTGACGGC
>JAGWRJ010000617.1 GCA_028869725.1 Alphaproteobacteria bacterium
CCCGCACAGCTGGTGGGACGCCAGGGGCGCAATCTGCTTCTGCGGCACCATGGTCTGCATATTGAAATTGTGATCGATCCCGAGCATCCGGTCGGGCGTACCGATCCGGCATCCATCGCCGATGTCCTGCTCGAAGCGGCACTGACCACGATCGTGGATCTCGAGGATTCGGTGGCGGCGGTGGACGGCGAAGACAAGGTCGCCGCCTATCGCAACTGGCTGGGGCTGATGAAGGGTGATCTGTCTGCGCGTTTTGCCAAGGACGGCCGGACGATGACGCGCCGCATGGCGCAGGACCGGACCTATACGGCAGCCGACGGCAGCAGCTTTACGCGTCCAGGACGCAGCCTCTTGCTCGTGCGCAATGTCGGGCACCTGATGACCACGCCCGCGGCCCGTTTTGACGGTGCGGAGGCATATGAAGGCATTCTCGATGCGGCGATCACCAGCCTCATTGCGCTCCATGACCTAAGGCACCTGGGCTCGCTTCAAAACAGTCGCACCGGCGCGATCTACATCGTCAAACCCAAGATGCATGGTCCGGATGAAGCCCGCTTCACCAATGACCTCTTTGATGCGGTGGAAGATCTTCTGGGCCTTGCCCGCAACACCATCAAGGTCGGTGTCATGGACGAGGAGCGGCGCACCTCGGCCAATCTTGCGGCCTCGATTGCCGCGGTGAAGGATCGCATCTTCTTTATCAATACCGGATTTCTGGATCGCACCGGGGATGAGATTCACACCTCGATGCTGGCCGGCGCCTTTCAGCGCAAGGCGGACATCAAGGCGGCGCGCTGGATCAAGGCCTATGAAGACCGCAATGTGCAGATCGGTCTGGCCTGCGGCTTTTCCGGGCGGGCGCAGATCGGCAAAGGCATGTGGGCGGCGCCGGACCGGATGCATGCCATGCTCGCCGAAAAAATTGGCCATCCGATGAGCGGTGCCACGACCGCCTGGGTGCCGTCGCCGACTGCAGCGACGCTCCATGCCACCCATTATCACCGCTGCGATGTGGCACAACGTCAGAAGGCCCGCGCCCGTGAGGCGGTGAGCCCGCTCGAAGATCTTCTCACGGTTCCTCTGGCTGGCGGCGTGAACTGGACGCCGCAGGACGTGCGTGAGGAACTCGACAACAATGTGCAGGGGATCCTGGGCTATGTCGTGCGCTGGGTGGACCAGGGTGTCGGCTGTTCGAAGGTGCCCGATATCCACGACATCGGTCTCATGGAAGACCGGGCGACGTTGCGCATCTCATCGCAGCATATCGCCAACTGGCTTCTGCATGGCGTGGTGAGCCGCGACGAGGTCGAGGCGTCGCTGCGGCGGATGGCGAAGAAGGTCGATGACCAGAACGCAGGCGACAGCGCCTATCGGCCAATGGCCGGACGCGAAACGGAAAGTCAGGCCTTTCAGGCCGCACACCAGCTGATCTTTGATGGCGTGCGCCAGCCCAATGGCTATACCGAGCCGACGCTGCATGCCTTCCGCCAGAAGGAAAAGCAGCGGGCGGGCTGAGGGGGCAGCCTTTCGCATAGACGTTTTGAGGCGGGCAGGAGCTGCGGGGCCGCCGCAAAGTCCCTCTCGTGCCTGAGCGTCGGCTGCAGGGCTCCGGTTGCAGGCAGGACCCAGATCCGCTCTCTTGTATAATGTCTATATGTCCAGTAATATCGACATATGGATACGATTGAGGCATTGGGCGCCTTTGCTGCGTTCTCCCAGGGCACGCGGCTCGAGGTGTTCCGCCTTCTTGTGGCCCACGAGCCGGAGGGGCTCGCCGCCGGCGACATTGCCCGCGACCTCGGCGTGCCCCACAACACCCTGTCAAGTCATCTGGCTGTGCTGACGCGCGCCGGTCTTATCGGCGCCGAGCGGCACAGCCGCTCGATCATCTATCGCGCACAGCTGGATGCGGTGCGCGCACTCGCAGGCTTTCTGATCAAGGACTGCTGTGGCGGCCGTCCCGAAATCTGTGCCCCGCTGGTGGCTGAGCTTGCGCCCTGCTGTCTACCTGAGACGACAGCGGCAGGGGGGCCGGTCCATGGCAAATGACATGGTGGCGTGCCGGCTTCGACATGGCGTTGCTCCGCCTGACCAAATTAGCGCCGCCGTCGCGGACGTCCTCAACCTTCAACGAGGCCAATCATGGATGTGATTATCTACCACAACCCCAATTGCGGCACCTCCCGCAATACGCTCGCGCTCATCCGCAATGCCGGCGTCGAGCCCCATGTCATCGAATATCTGAAAACACCACCCTCGCGCGCGCTTTTGAAGGAGCTCATTGCGCGCATGGGAATTTCGGTGCGCGCGCTCCTGCGCGAAAAGGGGACTCCCTTCGCCGAACTGGGCCTTTCTGATCCAGGCAAGAGCGATGAAGAACTCATCGATGCCATGCTCGCCCATCCCATCCTTATCAACCGGCCGATCGTCGTCAGCCCCAGGGGCGTCAGGCTGTGCCGGCCGTCCGAAGAGGTTCTCGATCTGCTGCCACCTCAGCGTGGCGAGTTCTTCAAGGAGGATGGCGAGCGGGTGATCGACGCAGACGGCCGTCGCGTTGGAACAGCGTGAGCGCCCACCATGTCCTTCTTTGAACGCTTTCTCACCCTCTGGGTCGTTCTGTGCATCGCGGTGGGCGTTGCTCTCGGACACTTCCTGCCGGAGGTGTTTCAGGCAATCGGTCGCGCCGAAATCGCCAAGGTCAATCTGCCGGTTGCGGTACTCATCTGGCTGATGATCGTGCCCATGCTCATCCGCATCGACTTTGCCGCTCTGCGCAGGGTGGCAGAGCACTGGCGCGGCATTGGGGTCACGCTCTTTGTCAATTGGGCCGTCAAGCCCTTCTCGATGGCAGCGCTCGGCTGGCTCTTCATCGGCTACCTCTTCCGTCCGCTGCTTCCGGCCGGCCAGATCGACAGCTATATCGCCGGTCTTATTCTGCTTGCGGCCGCGCCCTGTACCGCCATGGTATTTGTCTGGTCGAATCTGGCGCGGGGCGAGCCCCACTTCACGCTGAGCCAGGTTGCGCTCAATGACACCATCATGGTGGTCGCCTTTGCCCCCATCGTGGGGCTCCTCCTTGGGCTTTCGTCGATTACCGTGCCCTGGGACACGCTCGCGATCTCAGTCGGACTTTACATCGTGGTACCGGTGATCCTCGCCCAGCTGTTGCGCCACGCGTTGCTGCATGCAGGTGCAGAGGCAAGATTAAGCGCGTTCCTCAAACGTCTGGAACCCGTGTCGCTGGTTGCGCTTCTTCTCACCCTCATTCTTCTCTTCAGCTTTCAGGGAAACGAAATCCTCGCCCAGCCCCTCGTCATCGCCCTCATCGCCGTGCCAATCCTGATCCAGGTGTACTTCAACGCCGGGCTTGCCTATTTTCTGAACCGCCTCTTTGGCGAACAGCACTGTGTGGCCGCGCCCTCGGCGCTGATCGGTGCCTCCAATTTCTTCGAGCTTGCGGTGGCTGCCGCCATAAGCCTCTTCGGGTTCCAGTCGGGTGCCGCGCTCGCCACTGTCGTCGGCGTCCTCATCGAAGTTCCGGTCATGCTGTCGGTGGTCTTCATCGTGAACCGCTCGCAGGACTGGTACGAGCGGCGCGCCACGCAATCCTCTGTGCCTCAAAGCCACGGCGCGCGCAGGTAAGTGCGCGTCGTGGCCCCAGGCGCAGCAGAGCTGCGCCTGGCCGCTATCGGGAACCTGCTCAGCTGCGCGATCGCTGTCCTCCCGGCGCGCACAAAGCGGATAAGAGACTCTCTCTCGGAATGGCCAGCACAGAGCTCTGGTGCCGTCCCCACTGCTGAACGGGTTCAGGACATCAACCTGATAGGCATAAGTCGTAAACCCCGTCCAAAAAATCCTGCGTGACCGTCCTTCCATAGTGACGCCGATGAAGCGGCACAGCGATGCAGTAACAAAATATCCGGGTCCGGATATTGAGAGGAGGACGCATATGTCGACGATCACACGGAACATCACGGGCGCAGCCTGTGCACTTGCCTTAATCTTTGCGCCAGTTGCAGTGCTGGCCCAAA
>JAGWRJ010000618.1 GCA_028869725.1 Alphaproteobacteria bacterium
GATGCGACAGATTTATTCCTCTTTAGCCGAGACAACTGCCGGGCCATACTGGTAAAGTGCAAACAGCTATGCGGCGGTCAAACATCACCTGGGAAGCTTGAAACTTTGAGCAGCGGATTTTTGAGGCGTCAATGCCTCCATCAGATAAGTCTGTCCATGTGAATTTGATTCCAATTCTAGACACTATCTTCGCGCGCTGATTGAACGCGGCATTTCGGTGCTGAGTAGTCATTCCATGGCGAAGCTGCCTCAGGCATTGCGTATCGAGTATGACAAAAGATAAATCCAATTATTATCTGTTCTTGGACGTAGACGGAGTGCTGCATCCAATGGACCTGCGTGTCCTCGGCATGACACGCGAGGAAATGAATGCGGCGCTCGGCCCGGGCAACCACTCGATCAGCGAAGTGAGGCGCGTTGCGGCAGGGCGCAAAGTGGTCAATGAAAGCAAGGAGTTTTTGTCCCGGTTGTCGCTACTCGAAAAAACGATCCGGCCACATCTGCAGAAAATTACGATCATCATCAGCACCACTTGGCGACTGCACCCGCCGTCCTTACAAGGACTGCTCGATTGCATGAGCGAGGACGTGCGCGCCCGAGTGGTGGGTACAACCCACCAGCGTCACGGGGATGCGGACGATAACCGCCCCAACGAGATCGTATGGTGGCTCAACAAACACGAAAAGCTAGGTGTCAAGGTGATCGCTCTGAATGATCACCCGAGCCCCTGGCCTGGAGGCATTCCGAGCGCTTCGGAACCTGGATCGAGGTTGACCTGAAGCGCGCTCTCGACGCAAGGGAAGCTGAGTGGCTCACAGAAATTTTCGATACCACCGCGCCGTTCCTGGGCTGCAGGACTAATTTGCAATAGTTCGTATGCCGAACCGCTGCGGCCCAGGGATCGTAGGGGGTAATAGTTCGGCCGCCGAATGTTTGGGATATACATGAAAATCGGCGTTCTCTCAGACCTCCACCTTCCTGCTTACGGCATGCGGCCGCACCCTGCCCAAGCGGGCGACGTGATGGTCTTGGCTGGGGATATCTCAGTTGGCTTGGGCGGGATTGCCTGGGCCGAAACGGTGTTCACCTGCCCGGTCATTTACGTGCTCGGCAATCACGAATACTACGGCCAGAACATGGACGAGCTGGACAGCCGAGTGCAGCAGCGTGTCGCCGGAACCAACGTCACCGTGCTGCGCGACGCCACGACTGTCATCGACGGCGTGCGTTTCATCGGCGCGACCCTCTGGACGGATTTCGATCTCTACGGAACCCCGAAGAAGTCAGCTTACTTGGTGCGGTCCGGCATGAACGATTACCGGGTCATCGGCAAGGATGGCGGTGCCCTCATGCCTGCCGACACGCGCGCGCTGCACCTGGCGTCGCGAGCCTATCTGGAGCGCACGCTGGCCGAGCCTTTTGCCGGTAAAACTGTCGTTGTGACACACCACGCGCCATCACCCAAGTCGATCGCGCCGCGTTTTTTGTTCGACCCTCTCACACCAGGGTTTGTCTCAGACCTCGAATCCGTGGTGGCATCTTCGGGAGCGGCGCTATGGATCCATGGCCATGTCCACGATTCGATGGATTACATGCTCGGTAACACCCGAGTGATCGCCAACCCCAAGGGCTATGTGGGCGAGGCCTCGGAGCGTGAGAGCCCGCCCTTCCGATGGGACTACACGGTCGAGATCTGATTCACTTGGAATAGTTCGCACTGCGAACTTTCTGGGAAGTATAGTTCCCGCCTATACAACACTATGAAAAACACCCCACAGTTCTACCTCTTCCTTGACGTCGATGGCGTACTGCATCGGATGGTCTACGAGTCGGATGGTCAGCCCAGCCTGCCGAGGGACGAGCAGCTCTTGTCGAGGCTGCCGTTGCTGGAAAAAACGATCCGGCCGCACCTGCAGCAGCTTTCGATCATCGTGAGCAGTAGTTGGCGGCTTCACCTCCCGAGCCTAGAGGTCCTGCTCGATGAGATGAGCGAGGACGTGCGAGCCAGGGTCATCGGGAGCACGCCGAGTGGCACGCGGCTGCACGACTGCCGACCGGACGAGATAAGGCTTTGGCTTGAGCAGAACGGAAAACCTGGTGTGACTGCCATCGCGCTCGATGACGCGGGGCCGCATGGATGGCGAACGAATTTCAGCGAATGGGGTATCTGGCTGAAAAC
>JAGWRJ010000619.1 GCA_028869725.1 Alphaproteobacteria bacterium
CCAAGCTGAAGATGCCGACTACGCCGCCTACCTTGAACGAGGTGGTACGCCTGATCACCCAAATCGGCGGCTTCCTCGGTCGCAAGGGCGACGGCGATTCAAACGCCACCTGCGCACCGTTTGCCGCATCCGCTTCGAGGCATCCTCACTGGTTGCCGGAAGGAGGCTGGTGAAGAGCCTGTCCTTTGAGTTCTGTGCCTTTCTCGGCCGGAATGTGAAGCCAGGAAAGGAGAAGCTCATATTCGGGTGAGTTTCGACACAGTTGCTGTCCTTGCCAAGCCGCAACTCTGAGACGACCCCAATGAGCCTCAGGTTTACACCACTGCATTCCGAAACTGTTACACAGTTTTCTCTTGACTTTGGAGTTAGCTCCAAGGTTTACCATTGGGCCATCGCAACATAAAACGTCAGCGGCCAGCCCGCCGATTGGGCCAAAGAATTGGCAGTTGGGCTGCGCCGCGTACAGGCTTCGAGTGTTATCGAAGACGCCAAACACGCAGTGAGGTACCGTCATGAATCTCGCAACGACCGTTGAATCCACCCCGCGCTTCTGGAGCGAGGAGCCGTCCAATTTGCCTGGTCGGCGGCGCATCCGCGCGCGCATTGGTGGGCTGCACTGCTCGCTGTGCACCGGCACGATCGAAAAGGCGCTGGGCAAGCGGCCGGGTGTCGACAAGGTCGCGGTCAGCCTGACCCATGAACAGGCGTTGATCGAGTACGACCCGAAAGTGGCACGCGCCGAGGATTTGCTCCAGACGCTGAAGGACATCGGCTATACGGTCTCCGATCCGCGCAAGTTGCGTCCATATGATGAAGAAGAGCGTGCGCTGGTACGCGAGCGCGGGCGCTTCCTGACTGCCTTGGTGGCCAGCGTTGCCTCAATGGGCCTGGTTGGCTACCCGGTCGATAGCGTGTGGTTCCCGCTGTGCGTTTTTTCTCTCGTGAGCTTGGTGGCCTTTGCCTTCGTCGTGTTGCGTGGCTATGGACTGAAACGGGCGATGGTCGGCACGACTCTGCTCGCTGTGTTCGCCGCTGGAATCTACTATTTTAAGTTGCAGGGCACGTTCGGCTCGACCGTTCCATGGCTCACGGGCGTGCTCGCGCTAATGCTTGTCTTCGGGGTGGGCCAACACATTGTGCGCATGGCCGCCATGGCGCTGCGGCGCGGCATCCTCAATCAGCACGTGCTGGTTGAGTTCGGGGCATTCGCGGGGCTGGCCGGAGGGGCGATCGGCTTGGTATTGCGCCCCATCGGTTATCCGACGGAAGCGTTTTTTGCTGTGACCGTGATGGTGCTGAGCTATCACATCTTTTCCGAGTGGTTGTCGTTGATCGTCAAGACGCGCAGTTCTCAGGCGGTCAAAAAGCTTCTGGACCTTGAGCCTGATGTTGCCTATCTCGTCAAGGACGGCCTGGAACAAGAGGTGCCACTCGATCAGGTGCGTGTCGGCGACCTGGTGCGCATCCGCCCGGGAGGGCGTGTGCCGGTTGACGGGCAGGTTGAGTCGGGCGGATCGGACGTGGATGAATCACTGGTAAC
>JAGWRJ010000620.1 GCA_028869725.1 Alphaproteobacteria bacterium
CCCGTGGCCCTGACATCCAGGCGATCAAGTGTCTTGACGGGTGATCGGGCCTGACACTCTGCCGCGCGGAAGGTGGTAAAATCATGGGCCCCAACAAGTTCCTGTGCCGCCGCGTGCATGGCTCGCGCATCGAGACTGCGCACAACATGCCAGGCCCGTCCGCGCTCCAGCGCCAGAGGCGCGCGCCGACACACGATACGATAGCGATAATGGCGGGCCCTGGCCGAAAACCGCGCATGAAAATCTTCTGCGACCTCGGTTGCCTCCAGGATCGCCACCGGATCCGGACGCAGATAGTGATTGAGTGCGTCGCGGACCTTGGAAGCGTCCATGGCCCTTTGCAGATCAAAATGCGCAACCTGGCCGAGGGCATGAACCCCGGCATCGGTGCGGCCCGCCGCGTGAAGCCGCACCTCTTCGCCGCTGAGCTTGCAGATGGCAGCTTCGATTGCTCCCTGGACTGACGGTCCATTGTCCTGACGCTGCCAGCCGCAGAACGGCCCGCCGTCATACTCAATGCGCAGGCGGTAGCGGGCCATCAGCCGAGCCGCTCGCCTGGCCCGAGTGCAAATCCGCGTAGCAGATCTTCAGCCGTCATCGGTGCCCGACCGGCACGCTGCACGCGCCGGAGCCGCAGAGCACCCTGCCCGCACGCAACCGTCAGCTGTCCATCGAGGACAGAGCCGGGCGGACCTGAGCCGGCAACAGGTTCGGCATAGAGGATCTTCAGCCGTGCACCGTTGACCTCGCACCAGGCGCCGGGTGCGGGCGACAGTGCGCGGATCAGACAGTCAAGTTCAGATGCACTCTTGGTCCAGTCGATGCGGGCCTCATCCTTCTGGATCTTGTGCGCATAGGTAATTCCGTCGCCAGGCTGGGGCTGCGCCACGATGCTGCCGCGTTCCAGTGCGGCGAGCGCGCGCACCATCAGATCCGCGCCCAGTCGGGCAAGCTCGTCATGCAGCTCGCCAAACGTCTTGTGCCCGATCGGCACACGTTCGGCCATCAGGATGGGCCCGGTGTCCAGACCTTCATCCATCCGCATCACCATCACCCCGGTTTGCGCATCTCCGGCCATGATCGCCCGTTGCAGCGGCGCCGCGCCGCGCCAGCGTGGCAGCAGCGAGCCGTGAAGATTGAAACAGCCCAGGCGCGGGGCCGCGAGCACGGCTTGGGGCAGGAGAAGTCCATAGGCAACCACTACCGCCGCATCGAGGTCGAGCGCGGAAAATGCCCGCTGCTCCTCGTCACTCCTGAGACTGGCGGGGGTGCGGACCTCAAGGCCATGACGTGAGGCAAGTTTTGCCACCGCAGAGGGCTCGGCGTGCAGACCCCGGCCTTTGGGGCGGGGTGGTTGCGAATAGACCGCAGCGATCTCGTGGCCCTGCGCGAGCAGCTCGGCAAGCGTGGGCGTGGCAAACTCCGGCGTGCCCATAAAGGCCAGACGCAAGGCCATGCTAGCTGGCCTTTTTCAGCTTCTTTGCTTTGGCGAGCTTTTTCAGCGCCATCGAGCGCTTCAGTTTGGACAGGTGGTCAACGAACAGGACCCCGTTCAGATGATCCATCTCATGCTGCAGGCAGACGGCCAGCATGCCCTCGGCCTCCAGCAGCTGCGGGACGCCATGTTCATCGAGATACTGGGCCTTGATCGCCTTTGGCCGTTCGACCTCATCCCAGATGTCGGGAACTGACAGGCAGCCCTCTTCCATCACCTCACTGTCCTCGGACGACCAGGTAATGACCGGATTGATGAAGACGCGCGGCGCGCGCGTCCCTTCCTTCTGGTCAACATCAAGGACCAGGATGCGCTTGGCGACCCCGACCTGGACTGCCGCCAGACCGATGCCCTCGGCATCGTACATGGTTTCAATCATATCCGTGATCAGGGTACGGATTTGCGCATCCACCTCCGCCACCGGCTCGGATACGAGCTTCAGGCGCGGATCGGGCGCAATCAGGATCGGACGAACGCTCATAGACCTCAGATAATGGCAGGTCGGGTGCCGGTCAAGAAACGGCGAATCGGCTATGGTTCCTAAAACGTTCGATTCTGGAGGCTCCGGACCCACGCATGACTGATCTTCTTGCCTATCTGAGCGCAGGCTTCAGCCTTGCGGCTGCCATCCTCGCGGCACTGGCCTGGCGCCGGCGCCCGGGTGGGGAACTGGCCGAGCTTGTCCGCAGCGAGGCCGATCGCAGCCGTACCGATCTTGCGGACCAGGCCCGCGGCCTGCGCGAGGAACTCGGCGGCAAGCTCGAACGCGGTCAGGACGCGGTACGCCTCAGCCTGGAATCGCGGCTCGACGCCGCGGACCGGCGTCAGGCAGAGGCCGCACGGGCCCTGCGCGAAGAGCTGACCACGAATTTCAGGCTGTCCTCAGAGCAATGGCTGACCACGCTCAAAGAAATGAGCGCACAGCAGAAGGAACGCCTGGACGGACTTCTCACCCAGCTGACCCAGCTCTCCGAAAAGCAGGCTGCAGCCGCCGAAGCCCTGCGGGCCACCGTCGATACCAGACTGGAAACCATCCGTACCGCCAATGAGCAGAAGCTCGAGCAAATGCGTCAGACGGTCGAGGAAAAGCTGCAGTCGACGCTCGAACAGCGCCTGGGTGAATCTTTCCGCACCGTCTCTGAACAGCTCAAGGCCGTGCATCAGGGGCTCGGAGAGATGCAGAGCCTCGCCACCGGCGTCGGCGATCTCAAGAAGGTGCTGACCAACGTCAAAACCCGCGGTACCTGGGGTGAAGTACAGCTCGGCGCCCTGCTAGAGCAGTTTCTGGCTCCCGATCAGTTCGTACGCAATGCGCAGTGTCGCCCGGAAAGCGCCGAACGCGTAGAGTTTGCAGTGCGCTTTTCCAGTCCGGAGGATGACACCGACCTGCTGCTGCCAATCGACGCCAAATTCCCGCAGGATGATTATGAACGCCTTCTCGCCGCAGCCGAGGGCGGAGATGCTGCGGGCGTCGAAACGGCCGGGGCCGCGCTGGAAACACGGGTGCGCAGCTTTGCCAAGGCGGTCGCCGAAAAATATATCAATCCGCCGGTGACGACAGATTTTGCGGTCCTGTTTCTTCCCACCGAAAGCCTGTTCGCCGAAATTCTCCGTCGCCCCGGTTTCTTTGACGGACTGCAGCGCGACTACCGCGTGACGCTTGCAGGTCCCACTACCCTCGCCTCCATGCTCAATGCCTTTCAGATGGGATTTCGCTCGCTCGCCATCCAAAAGCGCTCAAGCGAAGTGTGGAAGCTGCTCGCTGCGGTGCGCAGCGAATTTGCCGAGCATGGCAAGGTGGTCGACACACTCAAGCGTCAGCTCGGCGCCGCGACCAACACCATCGATCGCCTCGGAACACGCACGCGGGCCATGAACCGCAAACTGCGCGACGTCGAGGTCCTGCCCTCCGGTGCAGCACGCAACCTGCTCGGATTTGTCAGCCCCGAGAACCAGGACGATGCAGCAAGCGATGAGGATCCCTTTGCCGAATGACAGCGAGGGGCCGCGCAGCCCAGACCGCCGCTAGAATCCGCGCCGCGCCGAGAAGGCTGCTGCAAGCGTGCCTTCATCGAGATAGTCGAGTTCGCCGCCCACCGGTACGCCATGGGCAAGTCGGCTGATCTTTACGCCGCTCGGCTCAATAAGGTCGATCAGCCAGTGGGCGGTGGTCTGGCCTTCAACGGTCGCATTCATGGCAAGAATGACTTCACTCACTCCGGCCTCGATCCGTTCAAGCAGCCCCTTGACGTTCAGCCGCTCCGGTGTGACGCCGTCAAGCGCACTGAGGGCTCCGCCCAGCACGTGATAGTGCCCCTTAAACACGCCAGCACGCTCCAGCGCCCAAAGATCGGCGACATCCTCAACGATGCACAGCACCTTCGGATCGCGGCGGGTGTCGCGGCACAGGGCACATGGCGATTGGGTGTCAAGATTGCCGCAGATGTCACAGCTTCTTATGGCATCGGCAGCTGCACGCAGCGCAGCGGCCAGGGGCTCGAGCAGCTGTTCACGTTTCTTCAGCAGCGTAAGGGTCGCACGCCGCGCCGAACGCGGGCCCAAACCGGGCAGTTTGCCCAGCAGCTGCACCAGGCGTTCGATTTCCGGACCGACAGGGTAACTGGCCATAATTTCTTGTAGCAGCGCCACCTCCATCTTGTCATGGTGCCGCCCTGAAATTCGATTCCTCTGGAGTTCAAGTGCAGACTGCCCAGGACCGGTTAATCATGCCTCAGCCGCTGACCATGGTGGGCAATGACGGCAGTCTGGAGCGCGGCCTGATTGCCCGGTTGGGACCTGATACCGTCTTTATGATGGGCGACAATCCAGCGCATGCGCCGATGCCCGAAAAGCCCACCCTGCTCGACTTCTTTCGCTGCCGCTTCGGTGCCATTGTGCGTAACCATCTCGCCCAAAGCGCCCTGCATGCGCTTCGTGCCGGCCATAGCGAAACCGTGGTCATGGCCTGCCTGTTGCACGACATCGCCATGGGCGCGCTGATCCACGCCGAGCACGGCTACTGGAGCGCCCAGCTGGTGCGTCCTTATGTCAGCGAGGAAGTGGCCTGGGCCATCGAGAAGCATCAGGCACTACGTTTCCTGCCCGATCCTGCTGCCGGTTACGACTATCCTGAGATCTATCTTAGCTTTTTCGGACGGGACTATGTGCCGCCGCCCCACCTGCAGCGCGAAGCCGAGGCCGCACGTCAACATCCCTGGTACATGACAAGCCGCATCATCACGCTCAATGACGTTTACAGCTTCGAGTGCGACACATGTCCGCCACTGGAGCAGTTCGAAGACATCATCGGACGCAATTTTCGCCAGCCCGAAGAAGGTCTGGGCTTTGATGGCTCACCGGTCGCCCATATGTGGCGCACAATGATCTGGCCTGAGAACTTTCTCTAGCTGTTCACAATCCCGGCATTTTGAATCCGGGCGGCAGGCCGAGGCCACCGGTCAGCTTCTGCATTTCGTCCGCCAGTCGCCGCTCGACCTTGGCTTTGGCGTCCCCGGCCGCGGCCACGATCAGATCCTCAACAACCTGCCGCTCCTCTGCGACGAAGAGAGAAGGATCGATACTGACACGTTTGAGTTCGGACTTGCCGGTCATGGTGACGCGTACAAGTCCACCGCCGGCAACCCCGTCGACTTCAAGGCGCTCCAGTTCCGCCTGCATCGCTGCAGCTTTTTCCTGCATGGCTTTGGCTTGCTGAAAGAGATCGGCCAGTTCCATCATCCATCCTCCTCGCCGGTTTCGCTGTCCGCAGCGGGCAGCGTTTCGCGGTCGATAACCCGGACTACCTCGGCGCCCGGAAAACGGTCCAGAACGGCGCGCACCATGGGTTCGGCCAGTACCCGCTCCAGGCGCGCCGCGGCCTTTGCCTTACGCGCGTCAGCAAGGCTTGGGGCTCCACCCTCCCGCGCCACCGTGACCACCCAACGCTGTCCGGTCCAGTCTCTGAGCTTCTGCGCCAGATCTCCTGCCAGACTACGCGGCGCCCGCGGCCCGGGGCGGAACTCGAGACGTCCGGGCTCCAGCGCCACGAGGTGCATGTCGTTCTCGATGTGGACCTTGAGCACCGGTGCGCCCCGGGCCATCGCCAGGGCTGCCAGATCCTCAAGCGTCTGCAAATTCGGTCCAGCGTCGCTCTGCGCCCGCGGTGCCATCTGCGGCGCAGCCGCCGGGCCACGTGCGTCGCTGCGCAACCGGGCAGACCCACCTGGTCCGGACGGGACAGAGGGTGCAGCTTCGCTCGGCTGAGCGGGACGCGCTGGCGCACGCTCCATCACCTCGCGCACCAGCCGTTCGGTCGGCGGCAGATCAGCCGCGTAGGCCAGACGGATCAGAGCCATCTCACAGGCCGCCAGCGGCCGGCTCGCATCGCGAACTTCGAGCAGCCCCTTGAGCAGCAGCTGCCAGGTGCGGGTCAGGGTTGGGACCGTCAGGCCTGCCGCCATCTGGGCAGCCCGCCGCGCCTCTCCCGAGCCGCCATCAAAAAGACCTTCGGCGGCCGGTGCGACCTTGAGACGGGTAAGAAAATGAGTGAGTTCCATAAGGTCCTGCATCACCTGCAGGGGATCGGCGCCGCGCTCGTGCAGGTCGGCGAGCTCGCCCAGCGCCGCCTCGATGCGCCCGCCCATCACCGCCTCAAACAGATCCAGAATCCGGCCGCGATCGGCCAGGCCGAGCATGGCGCGCACGCTCTGTGCCTCGATCGGCTGACCTTCGCCATGGGCGATTGCCTGATCGAGCAGAGACAGTGCATCGCGCACTGAACCTTCGGCCGCACGGGCGATCAGGGCCAGCGCATCGGAGGCGATGGTCACTTTCTCCTTGTCAGCAATGGACCTGAGATGAGCGATGAGAACCTCCGGCTCGATGCGGCGCAGATCAAAGCGCTGGCAACGTGAGAGCACGGTGACCGGAACCTTGCGGATCTCGGTCGTCGCGAAGATGAATTTCACGTGCGGCGGCGGCTCTTCGAGAGTTTTCAGCAGACCGTTGAAGGCCTGCTTGGAGAGCATATGCACTTCGTCGATGATGTAGACCTTGTAGCGCGCTGATGCCGGTGCGTACCGCACACCCTCGATGATCTCGCGGATGTCGTCGATTCCGGTCCGGCTTGCGGCATCCATTTCCTGCACATCGACATGACGGCTTTCAGCGATCGCCCGGCAAGGCTCGCACTGACCGCAGGGCTGAATGGTCGGTTGCGTCGACGTGCCGTCCGGGCCGATGCAGTTGAGCGCCCGGGCCACGATCCGCGCGGTCGTGGTTTTGCCTACACCACGCACCCCGGTCAGCATGAAGGCATGGGCGATACGTCCACTCGCAAAGGCATTACGGAGGGTCCGCACCAGCGCGTCCTGGCCGATCAGCCCAGAAAAGTCCGAAGGGCGATATTTGCGCGCCAGCACCCGATACTGCTCGCTTGGCGGCAGCACGGTGACGTCGAGGCCTGGAGCCTCTGGGGTGGGAGAAACCTCGTCCATACCCGACTATAGCAAGCCCGCTACAGCCTTGCGCGCGTTTGCTGCAGCCAATTGTTGTGGAGCACGCGCTCCGCGAGAGCTGCGCGATGAGAGCCCGGCCGCGACCCGAAGCGGATTCGTTACGGCTGCTTCCTTCCGGACCTGACCGGGTTGGCGATGGCTTCGCCCGCGACCGGACTCCCAAGGCCCGATATAGGCCTTCGGGCAGAGGATTGCCAGCACGAGATCAGCCGCGACCGGAAGCGGCAGGGCCGGATCAGAGCTCGTCCGCGTCTTGCACCGAGGGCTGGGCCCGCCGCACCTTGCCACGGGTGAGCGCCACGATAATGCCGCGCAAGGTCCGCACCTCCTGATCACTCAGCTGGGCCCGCTGGAGCATGGCCCGCAGATTGAGCTTCATCTGGCCGACACGGTCGGGCGGGTAGAGAAATCCAGCCTTCAGGAGCTCATCTTCGAGGTGGGCGAAAAGGTGCTGCAGTTCGGCATTGGTCGCCGGCCGTGCCAGTGCGCCATGGTCGATGCGCACTTCAGGCGTCGTGTCGGCGCTGCGAAACCACTCATAGGCATTCAGCAGCACCGCCTGGCCTAGATTGAGCGAGGCAAACTCGGGACTGGTCGGAATGGTGATGATGGCCTGGGCGAGCGCGACCTCCTCATTGTCGAGACCGGAGCGTTCATTGCCGAAGAGCAGTCCGCCGCGCACGCCCGCGTCCGCGCTGCGGCGCAGATTGGCAGCCGCTGTACCCGGGGTCAGCACCTCCTTGGCGACACCACGTGTGCGCGCGGTCGTGGCATAGACGAGTTCCAGATCGCTCAGCGCGTCTTCAAGCCGCTCGAACACCCTGGCGCCTTCGACGATCCAGAGCGCGCCTGCCGCCATCGAGAAGGCACGCGCATTGGGCCAGCCGTCGCGCGGGGCAACGAGGCGCAGATCGGTCAGCCCGAAATTGGCCATGGCACGGGCAGCCGCACCAATGTTTTCGCCAAGTTGCGGTCGCGAGAGGATGATGGCCGGTGTCAGGCAGGGCACTGAGGTCATGGCGGTGTTCTGCCGCGCGCGCGGCCTTTCGTCCAGCCCGCTTTGACGCCCGAAGTCGGCTTGGCTATAGGCACGGGGCGAAATTGCCAACCGAGGCTCCCATGGACAAGATCAAAGTTGCCAATCCGGTCGTCGAACTCGACGGCGACGAGATGACCCGCATCATCTGGGAGCTGATCAAGACCAAACTGGTCCTTCCCTATCTCGACGTCCCCCTCGAATATTACGATCTTTCCGTTGAGCATCGCGATGCCACGGACGATCAGGTCACGATTGATGCCGCAAATGCCATCAAGAAACACGGCGTCGGCGTCAAGTGTGCCACCATCACCCCCGACGAAGCACGCGTGGAGGAGTTCCATCTCAAGAAGATGTGGAAATCGCCCAATGGCACGATTCGCAACATTCTGGGCGGCGTCATCTTCCGCGAACCAATTATCTGCCGCAATGTCCCGCGCCTGGTGCCAGGCTGGACCCAGCCGATCGTGATCGGCCGTCACGCCTTTGGCGACCAGTATCGTGCCACCGATTTCAGGTTCCCCGGTAAAGGCAAGCTGACGATCAAGTTCGTCGGCGAGGACGGCACCACCATCGAACACGATGTCTTCGACGCCCCTGGCGGCGGTGTCGCCATGGCCATGTACAATCTTGACGAGTCAATCAAGGATTTTGCCCGCGCCTCGATGAACTATGCGCTGATGCGCAAATATCCGCTTTATCTGTCGACGAAGAACACCATCCTGAAAGCCTATGACGGCCGCTTCAAGGATATCTTCCAGCAGGTCTATGAAAGCGAATTCGTCGAGCGCTTCAAGAAGGCCGGCATTACCTACGAACACCGTCTGATTGACGACATGGTGGCGTCCGCTCTCAAGTGGAGCGGCGGTTATGTGTGGGCCTGCAAGAACTATGACGGCGACGTGCAGTCGGACTCCGTGGCACAGGGTTTTGGCAGCCTTGGCCTCATGACGAGCGTGCTCATGACACCGGACGGCAAGACCGTGGAAGCAGAGGCGGCACATGGAACCGTAACCCGCCACTTCCGCCAGCATCAGAAGGGTCAGGCCACATCGACCAATTCGATCGCCTCGATATTCGCCTGGACGCGAGGCCTCGCACATCGCGCCAAGCTCGACGACAACGAACGGCTTGCAAGCTTTGCGCAGACCCTTGAGAAGGTTTCGATTGATACCGTGGAATCCGGTTTCATGACCAAGGACCTCGCACTGCTGATCGGACCGGAGCAGAAATGGCTGACCACCGAGGGCTTCCTCGACAAGGTCGGTGCCAATCTTGAGGCCGCCCTCGCCTGAGGACGACGGCTGCGCCATCGCGGCGCAGCCGGCCATTGCCACGTCACGGACCCGGACACATTTTCGCGATCACGCCTGCGCGAGAGGCTTGCGGCAGGGCAGCGACGGCTTACGCGCTCTGCGCGCGGGCCAGGATGGCCGCGCGGATGGCATCGACGGCCACGTCAAGCTTGTCCACATCCGGCCCGCCACCCTGGGCCATGTCGGCACGTCCCCCGCCACGCCCGCCCAGCTGCTCCGAGCCAACGCGCACCAGCTCGCCCGCAGAAAAGCGTGCACTCAGATCTGCTGAGACGCCGACGACCAGCGAGACCTTGCCATCGGCGATGTTGGCAATCACGACGATGCCGGAACCGAGCTTGGCCTTGGCCTCGTCGGCCACGCCTTTGAGGTCCTTGGTCGGAAAGTCGCGCAGCGACCGATACAGGAAGGCTACTCCGGCGATCGTGTCGTGGCCGTCCTCCGCGGAGCCGGCTTCGGCCGGACCTGCCAGAGCCAAGGCACGCCTGGCGTCAGCCAGTTCCCGCTCCAGACGGCGACGCTCGTCGCTCAATTGCTGAAGGCGCACTGGCAGATCCGCAGGAGCGGTCTTGAGGACAGCAGCGGCCTCGCGGATCAGATCCGCGCGGGCGGTAAGGTAGAGACGGGCCGCTTCACTCGTCATGGCCTCGATGCGGCGCACGCCGGCAGCGACGGCCGTTTCGCTCAGGATCGTGAACAGGCCGATATCGCCAAGCCGGCGCACATGGGTCCCGCCACAGAGCTCGACCGAGAAAGGCTTTGGGCCACCCTCGTCGTCGCCCATGCTGAGAACGCGGACTTCATCGCCGTATTTCTCTCCGAAAAGAGCTTCGGCACCCGCCCCGATGGCCTCCTGCGTCGGCATCAGGCGGGTCGATACATCCGTGTTCTGGCGGATGACAGCATTGACCTGGCTCTCAATCTGCGCCAACTCCTCGACGCTGAGGGCCTTGGGATGGCTGAAATCGAAACGCAGCCGGTCGGGTCCGACCATTGACCCCTTCTGTGCGACATGTGGGCCCAGCACGCGTTTCAGTGCCGCGTGAAGCAGATGCGTGGCCGAGTGATTGGCGCGCGTAGCCCGACGACGCTCAGCGTCAATGCGCAGTTCGACTGCATCGCCAACCTTGAACTCTCCACGCGAGACGATCGCGACGTGGACATGCAGCGTTCCAAGCTTCTTCTCGGTATCGCGGACTTCTGCTTCGGCGCCTTTGGCCGAAAACATCGCGCCCTGATCGCCCACCTGCCCTCCCGACTCGGCGTAAAATGGAGTCTGGTTGGTCAGAACGCGTACCGTATCACCTGCCCGGGCGGACGACACACGGCTGCCATCGCGAACGATGGCAAGGATGGTGCCTTCCGCCATATCGCTGTCGTAGCCAAGGAATTCGCTGGCTCCGAATTCCTCGCGCAACTCAAACCAGATGCGCTCGTCACTTGCCTCGCCTGATCCGGCCCAGGCCTTGCGCGCTTCGCTGCGCTGGCGCTGCATCGCCGTCTCGAAGCCGGCGCGATCGACGGCGATGCCACGCACGCGCAGCGCGTCCTCGGTCAGATCAAGCGGAAACCCGTAGGTATCGTAGAGTCTGAAGGCGGTCTCGCCTGCGAGCTGATCGCCGGGGGACAGATGCTCACTGGCTTCATCCAGTAGCTTCAGGCCGCGCGCAAGTGTTTCCCGGAACCGCAATTCCTCGATACGCAGGGTTTCAGTAATGAGGGCCTCGGCTCGCTTGAGTTCTGGATAAGCCTGTCCCATCTCGGCGAGGAGCACCGGCACCAGCCGATACATCAGCGGTTCGCGGGCGCCCAGAAGATGGGCGTGGCGCATGGCTCGGCGCATGATACGGCGCAGCACATAGCCGCGGCCCTCATTGGAGGGCAGGACCCCATCGGCAATCAGAAATGAGGTGGAGCGCAGGTGATCGGCAATGACCCGATGACTGGCTGCATGGGCGCCAGTGATGCCTTGCCCGCTCAGTTCGGCTGAAGCCTGGATCAGATGACGGAAAAGATCGGTGTCGTAATTGTCGTGAACGCCCTGCAGTACGGCAGCGATCCGTTCAAGACCCATACCGGTGTCGATCGAAGGCCTGGGCAGACGTACGCGCGCGGCGCCGGGCTGCTGATCGAATTGCATGAATACGAGATTCCAGATCTCCACAAAGCGGTCGCCATCGGCATCCGCAGATCCGGGCGGACCACCGGCAATGTGCGCTCCATGGTCATAGAAGATTTCCGAGCACGGACCACATGGACCTGTGTCACCCATCGACCAGAAATTGTCACTGGTTGCGATCCGCACAATTCGGGAATCGCTCAGTCCCGCCACTTTCTTCCAGATCTGCGCGGCTTCGTCGTCTTCGGCATAGACCGTAACCGTCAACCTTTCGGCAGGTATGGCAAAGTCACGGGTCAGCAGCTGCCAGGCAAGGGAAATCGCTTCATCCTTGAAGTAATCGCCAAACGAGAAATTGCCCAGCATCTCGAAAAAGGTGTGATGGCGGGCGGTATAGCCGACATTGTCGAGATCATTGTGTTTGCCTCCGGCTCGCAGGCACTTCTGCACGGTGGTCGCGCGGGAATAGGCACGTGTCTCCTGGCCGGTGAACACGTTCTTGAACTGCAC
>JAGWRJ010000621.1 GCA_028869725.1 Alphaproteobacteria bacterium
GTCGGCAATAGGACTATATTTCAAGGAGGCTCACCTTATGGCCGCGTTGCTTGACGACATCAGGGTCATCGATTTCGGACGCTACATCGCCGGGCCGTACTGCTCGGCCCTGCTTGCCGATTTCGGAGCCGAGGTCATCCGAGTGGAAAAAAAGGACGGGCGCGAGGACCGGACGCTGATACCGCTTGCCCGGAATGAAGATGGCAGTCCGCGTGAAGGCGCGATGTTCCTGCAGATGAACCGCGGCAAAAAGAGCCTCACCCTCGACCCCATGCATGAGCACGGCCGCGAGGTGGTCCACCGGCTGATCCGCAGCGCAGATGTTGTCGTGGCCAACCTTCCGGGCGAAACACTGACGGCCATGGGGCTCGATTGGCCGACCGTACATGCCCTCAATCCTCGTGCCATCCTCGCCGCAACCTCGGCCTTCGGGTTGAGCGGTCCTTACGCACGCCGCGTCGGCTTTGACGGGGTAACGCAAGCCATGAGCGGGGCTGCATATTACTCAGGCCTACCGGATCAGCCAGTACGGGCGGCGGCTCCTTATGTCGACTTCGGCACGGCCTCGCTGATGGCGTTCGGAGTGATGGCTGCCTTGCGTGCACGCGAGCAGACAGGCCAGGGCCAGCTCGTCGAGGGTGCGTTGCTGCGTACTGCGATGACATTTTTTTCGACCATGCTCATCGAAGAGGACGCGCTTGGGTGCGGCCGCCTGCCCACCCTGAACCGCAGTCAGACCTCGGCACCGTCGGATATCTATCGGGCAAAGGATGGGTGGCTCACTGTTGCAGTCAATGGCGATCCGCTGTTCCGCCGGGTGTGCAAGCTGATTGGTGCGCATGAGTGGCTCTCCGATCCACGCTTTGCCAGCGACGCGGACCGCGGCGAACATGGCGATATCATCAGTGAACGGATTAACTCCTGGTGCGCGACGAGAACGCGCGATGAGGCTATCGCCGCCTTTGAGGGGGCTCGCGTTCCTGCAGGTCCCGTGTACACGATGGCCGAAGCCCTCGCAGATCCTCACGTTCAGGCCTGCGAACTTTTTCGCCCTGTGAATTTTCCGGGCTTGCCCCCAGCGGTTGTAGCGGACACACCCGTACGCCTGCACGGCACGCCTGGCACTGTGCGCGGACGCGCGCCGATGCTGGGCGAGCATAGCGACGCTGTACTGCGCCAACTCGGATACACCTCTGCCGAAATCGAGGCGCTGCGTGCAGAGGGTGTCGTCTAGAGCGCGCGACACATCATATACCCGCTCCTGGCTGAACCTGTCACCGCCGCGAAGGCCGGAGAAAAGCCCGCCTAGCGACGCGGATTGCGAGGGAACTCGATACTGGCCTGAAGACCAGGCTTGTTATCCGCAAGCACAAAGCGGGCATCATGCAGCCGCGCGACGGCCGCAACCAGGGATAATCCCAGTCCGGTGCCCGGCGAATTGCGGCTTCGCTCCAGACGTACAAAGCGCTCGGTGACACGCTTGTGTTCGGACGCGGGAATGCCTGGACCGTTGTCCGCGACTGACAGAACCACGACGCCGCTACGTTCTTCCATCCGGATCTGCACCTTACCACCCTCAGGAGTATATTTGATGGCGTTGTCGACAAGATTGGCGAGAGCCTGACTGATCAGCGTCCGATTGGCTTCCAGGGTCAACGGTTCGCCCAGTTCCACCGTGAGTTCAATTTCTTTCTCTTCGGCAACGGGAGCATAGAGTTCGGCAACGCCTTCCACGACGCTTGAAAGGTCCACCAGTGTCATGGCCTCTCGCACCACCCCCGCTTCAGCCTGGGCGATTAGCAGAAGGGCATTGAAAGTCGCGATAAGATGATCCGTCTCGGCAATCGCGGCATCGATTTCTGCGGCAGTATGCGTGTCCGGATCAAGACGCGTTGCGGCCGACTCAAGACGATTGCGCAGGCGGTTTAATGGAGAGCGCAGATCGTGAGCAACTGAGTCCGTCACCTCTCGCATGCCCTTCATCAGCTGCTCAATGCGGTCGAGCATGGAATTCAGGTTTGAAGCGACGAGGTCGAATTCGTCATGTGCCCGAGAGATGGGGACACGACGTGACAGGTCGCCGGCCATAATCACCTTACTGGTCGAATTGATCAGGTCGAGGCGCCGAAGCAGGTCACTGCTAAGAAGAACACCTCCACCTAGCGCCAGCAGCAGCAACAGTCCCACAGACCACGGCAGCGCGGTGGTAAAGAGTCGCTCGCTCTCGTACTGTTCATGGATATCCCGGGCCACCAGCAGATGCAGTCCGCCAGTCAGATTAAAGACGAACCCTCTGGCATGGCGCGTCTGTCCATCGCGATCATACTTGAAGTTCTGATACTCGCCTTCCCGCGCACCGATCTGTGGCCAACCGTCGAGATTACCGGCAATCCGGCGGAAGCGCGGACCAGTAAGCACATAAAGCATTTGTCCGCCCCGGACCGAGCGCACATTGAGGGCATTGATCAGTCCGACAATCCCTAGTTCCTGATACTGGCCCTCCAGAGCCGAGAGTTCCGCTGATATGATGGAATCTGTTTCGGAATCGAGTGCACGCTTTGTATTCCAGTAGGTGAACGCCAGAATCGCCGTCGCCGAAATGGCAAACAGGATCACATACAGGAGTACGATCCGAAACGCGACCGTGCGCAATAGACCAATCCGCCAGGTGTGCGGACGGGCCTGCACATCATGGAGAGAGTGGTCTGCGGTCCGCGAGCGGTCGCGCACGCTGGAGGTCTCAGCCACGCGCCCGGATCATGTAGCCGGCTCCGCGGACCGTGTGCAGAAGAGGCACGTCGAAACCCTTGTCAATTTTGGCGCGAAGTCGGGAGATATGTACGTCAATGACATTGGTCTGAGGATCAAAATGATATTCCCAAACGCTTTCGAGCAGCATCGTACGGGTCACCACTTGTCCGGCATGGCGCATCAGATATTCCAGCAGGCGGAATTCGCGTGGCTGCAGGTCGATATCAACGTCGCCGCGACGCGCCGTCCTGGTCAGAAGGTCAAGCTCGAGATCTCCGACCTGCAGCAGTGTTTTGACTGCTCCCGGCTGGCGACGGCGCATCAGGGCATCAAGCCGTGCGAGAAGCTCGACAAATGCGTAGGGTTTGGTGAGGTAATCATCCCCGCCCGCTTTCAGTCCTTTGACGCGATCATCAACGTCTGACAACGCTGAGAGGAACAGGACCGGCGTGCCGTTCGAATGTTCGCGCAGTTCCTCGACCATTTTCAGTCCGTCCATACGGGGCAGCATGCGGTCAATGATGGCAACATCATAAGGCCGCGAGAGGGCCAGTGTCAGCCCGAGTTCACCGTCTGCTGCATCGTCGACGACATGCCCGGCCTCCTTGAGGCCATTGACGAGGTAACGCTGGGCTTCCAAATCGTCTTCTACTACCAGAATACGCATGACCACCTCATCCTCTCTTCAAGACTAACTTCCGGACCTTCGCAATCTTCTGGCCTTCAGCCACCAGGTAGAACGCGCCGGTATCGTTCTGCCGCCTCTGCACCTCAACTGTTCTGGCCGATGCCAAGAGCAACGAAGCGCTCGCCATCCTGAGTCATTAGCAAGGTCAGGACACTGTTGCGTCCCAGGTGCTTGGCACGTGTGATCGCCTGCTGCACCTGAACGGGTGTGCGTACCTTCTGGTCACCAATGGCAACGATGACATCTCCGGGCTCCACACCCTTATCGGCTGCGTCCGCATTCGGATCGACCTTGGTAATCACGACACCGTCCACCCGCGCGTCGAGATTGTACACGCGCCGCAAGTCGGGCGTGACACCGGACAGTCCAAGTCCCATCGCTGTCAGCGTCGGCTTTACTGCGTTGCCCGGCTCGGTGTAGCGCGCCAGGACCTGGGGCTGACGCAGGGCAATGCGCGCCGTGAGAGTGTAGGTTTTGCCGGCGCGCAAAATGGTGAAGCGTGCTTGCTGCCCGGCTGGGATATTTGCGACCTGCCGGGTTAATGCGCGACTGTCGCGGATAGAACGGCCATTTATCGCCATGACCACATCACCCTGGCGGAATCCGGCCTGCGACGCGGGGCTACTGGGCAGAACCTTGGCGATGATGGCTCCGCTGAGATCGGGCTTGCCGATGCTGGCGGCCATGTCAGGTGTGAAGTCCTGGATTTCGACGCCAAGCCAGCCGCGCGAAACTTTGCCATGGGCCTTGAGCTGGGCCACGATCGAATGAATGGTCGACGATGGAATGGCAAATCCGATTCCGACGCTGCCTCCACTTGGAGAGTAGATCATCGTGTTCATACCGATGACCTTGCCCTCGATATCGAAAGCCGGGCCACCGGAGTTGCCGCGATTGATCGGCGCGTCGATCTGAATGTAATCCGTATAGTCGCCGATACCGATGCTGCGCCCAAGGCTGGAGACGATACCAGCAGTTACCGTATTGGAGAGGCCGAACGGATCGCCCACGGCGACCACCCAGTCGCCAACGCGTACATTGCGGTCATTGGCAAATTGCACTGCCGGCAAAGGTTTGCCGGCATTGATCTTGAGGAGCGCAATGTCGGTCGCCGGGTCTGTGCCCAGAAGTTTGGCGACAAATTTGCGCCCGTCCTTCAGCTTGACGGTGATCTTCCGGGCATTCTCGACGACATGATTATTGGTGACGATGTCGCCGGAGGAGTCGATGATGAACCCGGAGCCCATAGCGATGGAAGGCTGCGCATGTGGCATTTCGCGGAAGAACTTGCGGAAGGGCGCCGGGATAGCCTGCTCCGGGAGTTTAGGCTGAGCCTTCATCTTTTCGTCTACGGTGACCGTCACGACGCTCGGCGCGACACGCTCGACGAGATCAGCGAAGCTGAAGGGCGCGCCACCTTCGAGCATATGCGGCAGCCGCTGCGCGGA
>JAGWRJ010000622.1 GCA_028869725.1 Alphaproteobacteria bacterium
CACGAACATCGACTGCAGCAGTACTGTGGCCGCGGCTGCGCCGCCTGCAATCGCAAAGGTGCGGATATGACCGATGCGCGTCAGAAGGCGCGGAATGCCAAGGCAGCCTGCGACAAAACCGGCATAATAGGCCGAGCCAATGAGCCCAATGGACAGATCACCAAATCCGGCCAGATGCGCGCGCACCGGAATCAGCGTCGTCATGAGCCCACTGCCCATCACAAAGAGCAGGATCGACAGCAAAATCCCGGTCACGGCACGTAATTGGCCAGTCATGACGCCACTTTTATCCGCCCAAAGTCGATGCCCGCGCAGATCAGATGAGCCTGAACGCCGGTGAAATCCGCTTCGCGCGGGTAAAAGGGGTGACAGGCCGGATCTGACCGCTTATACACGGTCCTCGCATCCATCGCCAACCACACGGAGCAGATTTGCGTCGCCGAGCAAGCGCGCCATCAAGGAGGGATTATGACCGAGCTGAGCTATGCCGATGCCAATGCCGGCAAGGCCAATTTTGAGTGGACATACAACCAACTTGATCCGCGCGCATACCATTCGGCACTCGGGGATTTCGACTACGCCATTCCCGAACGCGCAGCGCCGGTGTTTCGGCGTATTTTTTCGGCACTGCGGCGCAGCCGCGACGCGGACACGATCACTGCCGTCGACCTGGGCTGCTCCTACGGCATCAATGCGACTCTTCTGAAACATGACCTGTCCATGGCCGAGCTGCGCGCCCACTACGCAAGCTTCAAGCCGGATACCTCGCCGCGCGAAGTACTGGCCATCGACCAAAAAATCTTCGCGCCCGACAGGGCCCGCAGCGATCTCAAGGTTCTGGGGCTCGACCGCGCGCAGTTTGCCACCGCTTATGCCTACTGGGCGGGCACGCTTGATGGCGCGATCGCGGAAAATCTCGAGGAAGACGACCCCTCGCGCCAGGCCGCGGCGGAACTTTCCCATTGCGATGTGATCATTTCGACCGGCACCGTTGGCTATGTCGGAAGCCCGACGTTCGAGCGCATCATTACCGCTGCCGCCGGCAAGGCGCAGCCCTGGATCGCCTCCTTTGTGCTGCGCATGTTCGATTATACGCCGATCGCAGAGCGCCTTGCCGAACAGGGCTACGTCACGGAAAAGCTGGACGGCGTCTATTTCGAGCAGCGGCGATTTGTCGATCGCCATGAACAGGCTCATGTGGAAGCAGTGCTGAAGCAGCGGGGCCTTGATCCGGCCGGGCTCGAGAGCGAAGGAACCTATCTTGCCGAATGCTTCGTCTCGCGACCGAGGCAGGATGTTGAGGCCCGGAGCCTGAAGCAGATACTGCCTCAGTGAGGCGACGACGCCTGATCTGCCCTGCGTGCCCGGCCGTCAGGTGAAGCGGACGAGCACAAAACCTATGCCCACCATAACAAGGGCTGCCAGCGTGACGAGTTCGAGCCGCTTCTCGATAAACTCACGCACCTGCTCACCGAAGACAAACAGCAGCCCGGCAACAAGCAGAAAGCGTCCACCGCGGGTAATGGCCGACAAGAGCACAAAGAGACCGAAATCGAAGCCGGCAAAGCCGCTGGCCAGGGTCACAAGTTTATAGGGGACCGGCGTGAGACCCTTCAGCAGGATGATGGCCGCGCCCCACTGGGCATAAAGGTCGCGAAACGCCTCGAGCCGCCCGCCATACCCGTACACGTCGATCAACCAGTGGCCGACACTGCTCCACAGAAAGGCTCCGATGCCGTAAGCCGCCATGCCGCCCAGCACACTCGTCAGCGTGCACCACAGGGCCAGCACGAAGGCACGCCTGCGGTCGGCCAGCACCATGCTCACCAGCATCGCATCCGGTGGAATGGGGAAGAAAGAGGCTTCAGTAAACCCAATCGCCCCCAGAACCCAGAAGGCGTAGGGGCCGGATGCATGACGCATGCTCCAGTCGTAGAGCAGACGGATCGGACCGTCGCGCGTCAGCCTAATCTCTAAGGGTTCAGCCATTGCCAACCCCAAACGGGTTGCTAGGGAAAGTCTAGCAAGCGCCACAGCACGCGTCCATGCACAAGCCCGCGCTTGCCCGGCGCAGGAGCTTTGGCTAGCGTTCGCCACGTTCTCCTAACTGTCGAAACGATATGGCCCCGCGCAAGAAAACCAAGACTCAGGCTGCCCGCACGCGGGTCAAATCCCGGACGGCGCGGCGCCAAAAGCCCAGCGCCAAAAAGACCCGTGC
>JAGWRJ010000623.1 GCA_028869725.1 Alphaproteobacteria bacterium
ACGTTTTGTCCCTGCCTTCCCGAAGGCATATCGCGTGCCAGGTGGAGATTTACGAATTGCTTACCTTCGATTTGGCGCGAGCCGGCAAAGACACGATGCGGACGAATTTTCCGGGAACCGGGATCGCCCGGCACAATCTGCCGGGCTGACGGAATTATTTGCCGGGCAGGGCGGCAGGCTTTGTCGCGTGCAGGAAAGTGGAAACCATACGCGCAAAGCACAAAAAAATGGGGCGAGCCAGGCCCGCCCCAAACGACTGACGTCCGCCGCAAAATCAGCGGAACAGCGACATGATGATCTGCGGTGACTGATTGGCGATGGAAAGAGCTTGTACGCCCAGCTGCTGCTTGGTCTGCAGCGCCGTCAGCTGTGCGCTCTCCTGAGCCATGTTGGCGTCGACGAGATTGCCGATACCGGTATTCAACGCATCGGTCAGTTTGGAAACGAACGTGGCCTGTACGGACAGTTTGGCAGAACCGCTCGACAGACGCGCAAGCGCGGCGTTGACATTGGTCAGGGAGGTCTGGACCGTCGCGACCATGGCTGAGGCCTGTGCCTGGGTTGAAATCGAGCCATTCGACTTGATGGTCACGATCGATCCGGACAGGGACATGTTTTCAGCATTGACGGTGACGTGACGCGAGCCATCGGCCGACGCCAGGGCCGTGATCATCGAGGTGGAACCGTCCACCATGTCGTAGCCATTGAACACCGCGTTCTTGACGATCGAGGTGATCTGGTCACGCAGTGCCGAGAAATCCGCATTGAGGGCGTTGCGGCTTGCCGTATCCAGCGAGGTATCAGACGCGGCGAGCGCCTTCTGCTTCATCTGTATGAGCAGATCCGAGATCGACTGGCCCGCGCTCATGGCGACATCGACGGACGAGATGCCACGATTGAGGCTGTCTGTGACGGCCTGATAACCGGCTACATCCCCACGCATGTTCTGGGCGATGGCGAAGATCGCGCCGTCATCCTTGGCCGATGCGACTTTCATCCCTGTGCTGACCTCGGTTTGGGTCTGCTGCAGGGAGGCTTCGGTATTATTGAGGTACTGAAGCGCGATCATCGCGCCGGTGTTGGTATTTACGCTCAGCATACGTGTCTCCTTTCTGGTGGGCAGCGGCCTTCTGCCGCCGTTCGCAGGCAGACGCCCGGGCTATCTTCCGCAACCTGCATGCCAGCCAGTGGGAATGACGAATATCTCATGGTATCAACTACTTAACACGAGTCTCCTGACCCGGCGGGACAGCTTTGTCCCGGCAGTTTCTGCCGCGTGGGCGGAAATTTCCCGGCCCACCGTCCACAGGAGTCTGGTTTGCGGCTCGCGATCCGGCCCGGGTTTTGCTTAAGATCCGCGGGCCCAAAGAAGGAATGCCAATACGATGGCCAGTAGCGGTGCCGAGCGTGGACAGCCCGTGCTTCTCCAGGCGGCCGAAAACCTGAATGATGAACGCATCCTGGAACGGCCGCGCCGCAGACCCCCTCCTGGGTCCCAGCCGCTTATTGGCGCTGGCGTTCTGGGGGCCTTCTGGCTCGGCGCAGCGGGTGCCTACGCGTTCGGCTATCTCGGTGCCAACAGTTTTGGCCAGCTCCTGCCGCAGCAGATCGTCATTCTGCTGGCAGCATCCGTCGCGCCACCCGTCCTGCTCCTTCTGATGGCCTGGGCCTTTGTACGCGGCGAAGCCATGCGCAGGACCGCAGCTGATCTTGCTGACGTTACAGATCGCCTGTTCACGGCCGACGAGACCGCCGCACGTACGGCGGCCCGTCTTGCCCGCGCCGTCCGCCGCGAACTTGACGGCCTCAATCAGGGACTCGACAGCACCACTGAGCGTCTGCGCACGCTGGAAACTTCACTGAAAGCCCAGATCACGGCACTGGACGAAACCGGAAGCCGCATCGAACTACGTGCCGGTGCAGTCAGTACCCAGCTGGCACATGAACGCGATCGCCTTGATGCGGCCACGGCGTGGTTGAGCGATTCAGCAACGCGGGCGAGCGAAGACGTTGCCATTCAGACCGCAAAGTTCAGGACGATGATGGAGGACGCACAGGCCGATCTCAGTGGCACCTGCGTCGCGCTGGCCCAGGAAGCCGACAAGCTGCGAGCAGCCGTGAGCGCCGCGGCCGAGGCCCCACAGCTGGCTGCCGGTGAGCTTGATCGCCAGAGCCAGCGCATCGAAGCCGTGTGCGAAGCAGCGATGGCTCGCGCCGAAGTCGTGCTTGAACGCCATGAGCGTCACCGCAGTGCGATGATTGAACTGCTCGGGCGGCTCAAGGCCGATGGCGGTGGGCTCGAACAGCAGATGGCGGAACAGCGCCATAGTCTCAACGAGGCGGCACTGGCGCTGAAGACCGAAGCCGCGAGGTTCGCGGAGCTGGCTGCGCAGGGCCAGCACGATATCGAGCAGCTTATGAGCACAGGCAGCGCTCAGGCCGAGCAGATGACGGCGGCGTTTGCGCGCGAAGCCGGACGGCTGAGGGACAATGCAGATCTTGCCACAGCTGCATTGAGCCGCATCGTAGATGCCCTTAAGGAGGCCGGCACGGGCACCCAGGCGCTGATTGGCGATGCCGCAAATGAAGCCCGCCTCAGCGCCAAGGCACTCATCAGCGAGGCCATGGGCGAGACACAGCAGCTGCTCCAGCTCTCGGCCCGTCTGACCGAAGAGGCCCGGGAGGTCAAAACCGCACTGACCGGAGATGTCAGCGAACTCGAACAGCATCTGTCGCGTCTTCCAGCCTTGGCTCAGCAGGAAGCCGAACAGGTTCGCACACTCATCAGGCGTGAAACCGAAGCCTTGCTCGATCTGTCGGCACAGACGCTGGCGCGAATCCATAGCCACACCAGCACGCGCGCTGTGCCGGCAAAGCCGGAGAACGCCGATGATATGGAATCTGAAGATGGGCTGAGAGGCCTTGCACGCAAATTCACCCAACGCCCGAAACGTAAGGATGGTGCCCGCTGGCAGATGCGGCAGCTGCTGGCAGCCGTCGACTCGTCCGAAGGTACGCGCACACTCAAGCCCGGTGCCGCTGCAGCTCTGGGCGCACTTGAAGCGGCCCTTTCCGATCTTGCAATCGATCTCAATCGACTTTTGGGCGCCGATGGGGCCAGCACGGAGGATTGGCGTCGCTACGCGCAGGGTGATCGCAGCGTCTTTGCCCGCCGTCTGGCACAGAGCATCGATGCGGACAGCCTCGAGCACATTACCGCGCTTTACCGCGACGATGACCGCTTTCGCGAGGCGGCCAATATCTATCTCAACGAATTCGAGCTTCTGCTCGAGCGGGCGCGCGAAGGTGATGGCGATGGCCTGCTCATCTCATCGCTGCTGCGTGCCGATACCGGAAAGATCTATCTGGCGGTGGCCTACGCGCTCGGACGGCTAGGCTGAGCGTCGCAACCGCGCTGCATAGAAGCCATCCATTCCGCCCAGATGCGGAAGATGGCAGGGAAGGGTACGCAGATCGCCGTCGGCAGAGATCAGCGCATCAAGACCGAAGACGTCGTCGGCCGCCAGCGGAATACGCTGAAAATCTGCATGCCGTTCCAGAAAGCGCGCGATCTGTTCGCACCCTTCCTCCGGTTCCAGAGAACATACGGCAAAGACAAGCGTACCCGAGGGAGCCGTCATGTCGGCGGCGGCATCGAGAAGTTCGCTGGCTAGAGCCGCGCAGAAAGTCACATCCGCAGCGCTTTTGATCCAGGGAAGTTCGGGATGGCGCCGAATCGTACCGGTGGCGCTGCAGGGCGCATCCAATAGTACGAAAGGATAAGGATCGCTTGGTCTCCAGTCGCGCAGATCAGCGCAGATCTGTTCGGCCGAAAGGCCAAGACGTTTCAGATTGCCTGCGAGGCGGTCCAGGCGCGCGGGGTCACGTTCAATCGCCGTGACCCGTGCACCGCGGACTGCAAGCTCTGCGGTTTTGCCGCCGGGCGCTGCGCACAGGTCGAGTACACGCGCACCGTCCACGTCACCGAAAAGCCGTGCCGGCAACGACGCAGCGAAGTCCTGCACCCACCACAAGCCCTCGTCAAAACCGGCGATGGCTTCGAGGCGCGTGCCCGCAGGCAGACGCCATAGCCCGCCGGGCAGGATGATTGCCTCCGCGGGGCCGGCAAACCCTGGCTTGCCATGAATATCGAGCGCGGCAGGTTCGCCGTGGCGCTGCGCGATCTGACGTGTGTAGGTCTCGCCATAGGCATCACACCATCGCTGCCAGAGCCAGTCCGGTGTGTTCAACCGCGCCGCATCCTGGTGCAGGAGCTGCTCCCGGCCCTCGCGGGCGACGCGGCGCAGCACCGCGTTGATCAAGCCTTTGAAGTGCCGTGCCTTGGTATCGGCGGCTGCCAGGCGGTTGGCAGCATCGACCGCCGCATGGGCGGGAACACTCAGGAACATCAGTTCGCAGGCACCAGCGAGCAGGATTTCGAGAGCGGCACCGCAGCGGTGCGGCGCAAGCGGCTTGGGGGCAAAGCCCGCAATCAGCGCGTTGAGCTGCCCGAAGCGGCGCAGGGTCTGGCTGACGATGGCACGGGCAAAGCCGGCATCGCGCGGTTCCAGTTGCGTCTCGGCAAGGATGCCGGCGAGTGCGCTGTCGAGCGGCTGGCGCTGACGCAGGACCACACTCAGAGTGCGCACTGCTGCCTTTCGGGCGCCAAGTCCAGGTGCTGCTGTTATCTCCATGGACTTGACGCGTGGCTGGCGCTGCGCCCCGCTGCCATGCGCGTAAGACGGGCAATGCGCTCGGCAGTCGAGGGGTGGCTGGAAAACAGGTTGCTTAGGGCGCCAGCATGGAGCGGCATAACGATGAAAAGATGTGCGGTAGCTGGGTGACGTTCGGCAACGGGATTGGAAATTTCCTGCGCGCCCGCGCTGATGTGCGCAAGTGCCGAGGCGAGCCAGTGTGGACGGCCCAGAAGCGCCGCAGCTTCGCGATCCGCTTCGAATTCGCGGCTACGGCTGATCGCCATCTGCACAAGAAGCGCTGCGATGGGGGCAAGAAGGGCGATAAGGATCGCGCCTGGCCCACCGGCGCTGCTGCCCCGCTCACCGCGGACAGTGCCGAACAGCCCTGCAAAGAGAGCGAGATTGGCGAGCATGGACACCGCACCGGCCAGAGTCGCCACGAGGGTCATAATCAGCGTATCGCGATGCTTGATGTGACTGAGTTCGTGGGCCACGACACCGGCCAGTTCCTCCCGGCTCACCAGACCAAGAAGACCGCTCGTCACGCAAAGTGCAGCGTGACGCGGATCACGCCCGGTGGCGAAGGCGTTGGGCTGGGGCGAATCGCAGACGTAAACCTGCGGCGCAGGAAGCTGAGCCAGTTCCGCCAACCGGGCCACAAGATGGACAAGTTCGCCTCCCGCCGGCGCGGGTGTTGCGCCGTAAAGTGCCAGAACCATCTTGTCGGAGTGCCAGTAGGCCATTGCATTGCTGACCGCAGCGACGGCAAGGGCGATGAGCATGCCCATGGTACCGCCAAGGCCCCAGCCGACCGCGACGAAAAGACCGGTCAGGGCAGCCATCAAAATTCCGGTGCGCAGCGTGTTCATGACAGGCTCATCGTAGTACCTTGTTTGGCCAGCTGCTGGCGTGGCAGAGGCTACCCTTCACATGTGGCGGCAGCGCCACGCCGTCAAGCAGGCCAGGGAGTGCGGGTTGAAGAGCAAGGATCCACGCGCTGAGGTTGCAAGGCGGATCGCCGAAGCGGGCAAGCGGGCATTGGCGGAGGCCGAAGCGCGCCGCAAGGAGCCGGCGCCGCTGCCCAAGGAACTCGGCGGCCCCAAGGGGCCAGAGCCCACACGCTATGGCGACTGGGAGCGTAAGGGGATTGCTTCGGACTTTTAGGACCCTTGATCGGCAGGCTGCATAGGGCCATGTAAGCGCCTAGCTGCCAAACCCTCGTACCCTGCCCGGGAGAGTTCCCATGTTCATCCAGACTGAATCGACACCGAACCCGGCGACCTTGAAGTTTATCCCCGGACGCGAGGTGATGGGCGACGGCAAGGTGGCCGATTTTGATTCCCCGGCGGCAGCCACGCGCTCGCCTCTGGCAGCCGCACTCTTTGGCGTGCCCAATGTGACCAGGGTGTTCTTTGGTGCGGACTTTATTTCGGTCACCAAGGCGGACGGAGAGTGGGCCCATCTCAAGCCCTCCATTCTGGGCGCGATCATGGAGCATTTCATGCAGGACCGGCCACTTATGGAGGCCGGCGCCTATGAGAGCGAGGCTGAACCCACCTATGAGGGTGAAGAGGCCGAAATCGTCGAACAGATTCGCGAGCTCATCGAGACGCGGGTGCGACCGGCCGTGGCAAATGATGGCGGCGATATCATTTTCAAGGGCTATGACGGCAAGACTGGAGTTGTATCGCTGCATATGCGCGGCTCGTGCGCTGGCTGTCCCTCCTCGACCATGACCCTGAAAAACGGCATCGAAAACATGTTGCGGCATTATGTGCCCGAAGTCAGTGCCGTAGAGGCGGTCTAACCCTTGTCAGCACTGATCCTGGCCGTCGACACGGCTCTTGGCGCGTGCTCGGCGGCCGTGGGTACGAACGGCAGCCTCTTTGCCCATCAGCTTGAGGTGATGGAGCGCGGCCATGCCGAAGCTCTCGCCCCCATGGTGGAGGCCGTGATGGCGCAGGCCCGACTGACCTTTTCCGCGCTGGAGCGGCTCGCGGTAACGACCGGGCCAGGTACCTTCACCGGGCAACGGGTGGGTCTTGCCTTCATGCGTGGTCTACGCCTGGCACTGGATCGCCCCCTGATCGGGGTGACGTCCCTTGCGGCCATGGCTCACGCGGCGTGTGCCGAAACCGGTCTTGCCCGAGCCGTGGCCCTGCACGATGCCCGACGCGGTGAAGTCTATGTGCAAAGCGTTGGGATGGCGGACGACTATGCCGAGCCCAGGCTGGTCGCCTTCGGCGAGGCAGTTGCCGCCCTCAGCCTGGTCAGGGCGCCATTTGCACTGGCGGGCACGGCAGCGGAGCAGGCGTTCGCGGCGCTTATCCCGGCCAGAGGGCTGACCCGCCTTACCGCGATCCGCGCGCCCGATGCGCGCTACGTAGCTCAACTGGCCGCTGGCGCCGTGCCGTCGGGCACACCCGTCAGACCGCTTTATCTGCGACCAGCCGACGCCCGTCTGCCTGGCACTATGCGATGACCGCCATGATCCGCATGGCTCAACCAGAAGATCTCGCTGCGCTAGCAGCATTGCACAGTGTTTGTTTTTCTGAACATTGGTCGGCATTGGGCCTGGGTGAGCTGATGGCGCTGCCAGGAACTTTCGGGCTGGTGGCCGACGAAGCGGGCGGGATACGGGGGTTTGCACTGGCGCGGATAGCCGCAGACGAGGCGGAAGTGCTGACGCTCGCGGTGCATCCGGCCTGGCGCCGTCAGGGGCTGGGGCGGGAACTCGTCGCCGAAACTGTACGCCTTGCCAGCGCCCGCGGCGGGCACGAGATGTTTCTGGAAGTGGCCGCAGCTAACTTTGCCGCCCGGGAACTCTACACTGCGTTCGGGTTCCGGCAGGCGGGGCTGCGCAAAGGGTATTATGAGCCTGGGCCCAAAGGCGATGCGCTGATTTTAAGACGGCCTCTTCCGCTCGCTCCTATCGGCGAAACAGGTTAAATTCCATTATGAGCAAAAAGCACAGGAATTGGTTGTGACGCGCATCGAAAATCTCTGTATCGAAAAGGGCCTGCGCATGACTGAGCAGCGGCGGGTGATCGCGCGCGTGTTGTCAGAAGCCCTCGATCACCCCGATGCGGAGGAACTGTACCGGCGCGCAGCGTCCATCGACCCGCACATCTCGATTGCCACGGTCTATCGCACGGTCAAGCTGTTCGAGGATGCCGGCATTCTGGAGCGGCACGATTTCCGCGACGGCCGCTCGCGTTACGAAGAGATCTCCGAATCCCATCACGACCATCTCATCGACATCCAGTCAGGGCGTGTGGTCGAATTCCGCAACGAGGAGATCGAGGCGTTGCAGCGCCGGGTGGCCGAAGAGCTGGGCTTCGAACTGGTGGATCACCGCCTGGAGCTATATGGTGTACCGAAGGCGGGAACAGGTCTGGCGGGCCGCGCCGGCGGCGGCAAGAACGGCTCGGGCGGCAAAGCCTGAGGAGCCCCATGCAATCATTACGCGCAGCCGTATTGCTTTCGATCTTTGTGCTGGTGACACTGATTCTCATCCCGTGGCAAAGCACCGCGCTGAGATTCAGGCGTCGCCGGCGCAAGACTTTCCCCCAGCGTTACCACCGTTTTCTGTGCCGCCTGTTCGGCATTCGCGTGCGCATTATCGGCACCCCGGTGCAGGGCCGGGGAGTTCTGATGGTCGCCAATCACAGTTCCTGGCTCGACATTCTGACCCTGTCGGCCGCGGCCCGCATTTCCTTTGTGGCCAAGTCGGAAGTGCGTACGTGGCCGTTTTTTTCGCTACTTGCACGACTTCAGGAAACCGTATTTGTCGATCGCGTTCGCCGCTCTCAGACCGCTGAAGCCCGTGACCAGATCCGCCAGAGGCTGATCGAAGGGGACGCACTGGTGCTGTTTCCGGAAGGTACTTCTAGCGACGGCAACCGGGTCCTGCCCTTCAAGAGCGCCCTGATGGGCGCCGCTGACGCCGAAATCGGCCGCGACCCGGTCACCGACCGCCCTCTCTATGTGCCTGTTCAACCGGTTTCGGTCTCCTATGTAGGCGTCCATGGCCTGCCCATGGGTCGGGAACTGCGCCCCTTCTTTGCCTGGTATGGCGACATGGAGCTCGTCCCCCATCTGTGGGAGGCGTTCAAAACTGGCCCCATCGAAGTCATCGTTGAATTTCACAAGCCCATGACCATTGATCAGCTTGGCGGGCGCAAGGCTCTCTGTGGCGTCGCAGAAACCATCGTGCGTCAGGGCCAGGCGCGGGCGCTGTCCGGCCACATCCAGGTTCCTGCCACAAACGCCGGCAGCGAAGAGGCCGCCGCTGCCGACCTCACGGAAGCCGTGGCCTGACGTGCCGGGATTTGCACCTTGGATGGCATCGCCCATATAAGGCGGCACGCAGGACCCCATCATGAAAAAGCTCTTTATCAAAACCTATGGCTGCCAGATGAACGTCTACGATTCGGCCCGCATGGCCGATCTGCTGGCGCCTCTGGGCTATGCGCCCGGCAGCGGTCCTGACGATGCCGACATGGTGATCCTCAACACCTGCCATATTCGTGAAAAGGCTGCCGAAAAGGTCTACTCCGAACTTGGCCGTTTGAGGCAGCTCAAGCTCGCGCGTGCCGCACAAGGCAAGCCTATGCTGATCGCAGTGGCCGGCTGCGTCGCCCAGGCTGAGGGGGAAGAGATCCTTGCCCGCCAACCCGCGGTTGATGTCGTGGTCGGCCCACAGTCCTACCACCGCCTGCCACAGATGCTGGCTGAGATCTCTCGTGGCGCCGGACATGTGCTTGAAACCGAGTTTCCAGCCGAGGAAAAGTTCGACAACCTGCCTGGTGATGGTGCCGTCACGGGACCGGCAGCTTTTCTCACCGTGCAGGAGGGCTGCGACAAGTTTTGCACGTTCTGCGTGGTGCCCTATACCCGCGGTGCGGAGTTTTCACGTCCAGCCGCGCAGATCATTGAGGAAGCGCAGAGGCTGGCGCGGGCCGGCGTACGCGAACTCACCCTGCTCGGCCAGAACGTCAATGCCTATTGCGGCGAGGGCCCCGATGGGTCGGATTGGTCACTAGCGCGCCTCATTTATCGCCTCGCCGAAATCGACGGCATTGCACGCCTGCGCTTCACCACCTCTCATCCACGGGACATGCGCGAGGATCTGATCGCAGCATTTGGCGAGCTGCCGCAGCTGATGCCGTATCTGCATCTGCCTGTCCAATCGGGGTCGGACCGGGTCCTGGAAGCCATGAACCGAAAGCACAGCGCCGACGATTACCGCGAACTCGTCGCCCGTATCCGCAGCCGAAGAGCTGATCTCGCACTGTCCTCCGACTTCATCGTTGGATTTCCGGGAGAGGACGACGCTGATTTCGAGGCGACGCTCGCTCTTGTGCGCGATGTGGGATATGCCCAGGCATATTCGTTCAAATATTCGCCCCGACCAGGTACGCCGGCAAGCGTAGCTCATCGGCAAGTTCCCGAAGACGTCAAGAAAGCCCGTCTCGAGCATCTGCAAAATCTGCTGTCAACCCAGCAGGAAGCGTTCAATGCATCCTGTCTTGGCAAAAGCTTTCCTGTTCTGTTTGAAAAGCCGGGCAGAAAGCCCCAGCAGGGCGTTGGTCGCAGCCCCTATCTGCAGCCCGTCCACGTGGACGGCGCAGCCCGCCTGATCGGACAAGTCCGTTCCGTCCGTATCTGCGAAGTCCTGCCCAACTCTCTGCGCGGCGAACTCGTCGACGCATCCGTGGCTGAGGTTTCTCCTTGACCGCGACCCAACGTTCCAAACCAGCCAAGACGACGCGCGAGCAGGTCACGCTCGAATTTCCGGACAACCGTATTCTGGCTGCACTGTGCGGCGGACACGCCAAACACTTCGTGCGCATTGAACAGCGCCTGCGTGTACGTATCCACATGCGCGGCAATATCGTCGTGATCGAAGGCGAACCTGACCTGCGCGAACAGGCCGCCACGGTACTGCGCGCACTTTATGCGCGGCTCGAAGGCGGAGAAGATATTGGCCTTGCTGAGGTCGACGCCGAGATCCGGTTTGCGAGCCACGAGCGTCCCGATCTGGAGAGCCAGGAATTCGGTGTGCCGCAGATACGCACCGCGGCTGGCAGGGTCACCCGCACCCGTTCACCTGCCCAGTCCGCCTATCTCGATCTGATGCGCACCCATCCTTTGGTGTTCGGCGTCGGCCCTGCCGGTACCGGCAAGACTTTTCTCGCAGCAGCCTTCGGGGCGCATCTGCTGTATGAACGGCGCATCGAACGGCTCATCCTGTCGCGCCCAGCGCTGGAAGCCGGCGAGCGACTCGGTTTTCTGCCTGGCGACTTGCGCGAAAAGATCGACCCTTATCTCAGGCCGCTTTACGACGCCCTGTTCGACGTCATCGGCGAGCAGGTGCCGCGTCTCATGGAACAAGGTACCATCGAAGTCGCCCCGCTCGCCTTCATGCGGGGCCGTACACTGCGGCGAGCCTTTGTGATTCTTGACGAAGCCCAGAACTGCTCCAGCGCTCAGATGCGCATGTTCCTGACCCGTCTGGGTGAGGATTCGCGGATGGTGGTCTGCGGCGACAGCACGCAGAGCGACCTTCCGAGCGGACGCGCCGAGGGGCTCGAGGAAGCCGTGCGGCTGCTCAGCGACGTGGAAGGCGTTGCCGTGGCACGCTTTTCGGACAAGGACGTCGTGCGCCACCCCTTGGTCACGCGCATCGTGCGCGCCTATGATCAGGGCGGAAAAGGACGAAAACCTCTCGCATGACGGCATCGATCGTGATCCGGATCGCCGACAGACGCTGGCGCAAAGCCCGGCTCACAGACCAGATTCGCAAGGCCGTGCGGGCCGCGCTTGCCAGCGATACCCGGCAGGGTGGGCTTACCGTTCTGCTCACCGACGCGCAGCGGCTGCAACAGCTCAACCGTGACTTTCGCGGCAAGGACAAGCCGACCAACGTGCTCTCCTTTGCCTCTCCTGCGGGCGTCAAGGGGTATCTGGGCGACATAGCCATCGCCTATGATGTCGCTGCGGAGGAAGCGGACGCCGCAGGCAAGAGCTTCGCCGATCATGTCCTGCATCTTTCGGTTCACGGCACCTTGCATCTTCTGGGTTATGATCATGAAGACGACCGCGACGCGGCCGTCATGGAAGCTAAGGAAACCATGATCCTGACCGGATTGGGGTTTCCTCCCCCTTATGACCGGGCGGCCTGATCCGATGCCTGACGACGATACAACTCGCTCTCTGTCATCCGAGCCGGGCCGGGTATCGGTTCTGCGCCGACTGGCGCAGCTGCTGCGGGGCGGCAGCGCCGGTAAAACCATACGCGAAAGCCTGGAACAGGCGATTGAGCAGGTGGGCCGGGATGATGATGCGCTCTCGCCACAGGAACGCCTGATGCTCGCGAACCTGCTCAAATTTGGCGAGCTGCGTGTCGATGATGTGATGGTACCGCGCGCTGACATCGTTGCGGTCGAAGAGGGCATCACGCTGAACGAGTTGCTCGCCGCGTTTCGGGAGGCACAGCATTCGCGTCTGCCGCTGTACCGCGAAACACTGGACGATCCCGTAGGCCTGATCCACATCAAGGACGTATTCTCGCTTCTGGAGCCACAGGCCGACGGCAGCCTGCGCTGGCCGGACATTTCGATCAGCAGGATCAAGCGCGACCTTCTCTTCGTACCTCCATCGATGCCGGCTCATGAACTACTCCTCAAGATGCAGTCCAGCCACATGCATCTGGCGCTGGTGATCGATGAATATGGCGGCACCGATGGCCTCGTCTCGATCGAAGATCTGGTAGAGGAGATCGTCGGCGATATCGACGATGAGCACGACGTGGACGACACGCCACAGCTCAGACCGCTTCCAAGTGGTGGCTATGACGTCGATGCGCGGTTTGATCTGGAGGATTTTCGTGATTCGACTGGCATCGCGCTGTCGCCGTCGGACGTGACTGAGGATATAGATACGCTTGGCGGCCTCGTCATGTCGCGCCTCGGGCGCGTTCCGCAGCGTGGCGAGATCGTGCCCTATCCGCCCGACTACGAGTTTGAAGTACTGGAGGCAGATCCCAGGCGTATCAAACGCCTGAGGTTGCGCCCGCTCAGACAGGTGACGCCTGCCAAGGGCGCGTGACGCATGGAGGCTCTGGCACCTGACCACATTGATGAGACGGGGCTTTTAGGGCGCATCAGTGCGTTTGTGCGCCGGCGTACGGGTTGGCAGAAATTTCTCCTGGCCTATCTTGCTGGCCTTCTGTCTTCGGCTGCGTTCCCGCCATATCAGATTTTTCCTCTCCTGCTCGCGGGCTACGGGCTTATCGTGATTATGATCGACGGAGCGGTCGCAAGGCCCAGGCCCATGCGCGGCGCGTTCTGGGCAGGATGGAGTTTCGGCTTCGGGCAATTCATGGGCGGCCTTTACTGGATCGCCTATGCCTTTCTGGTCGATCCCAGCCAGCACGCCTGGCAGATCCCCTTCGTAGTAACACTGCTTCCCGCCGGCCTTGCACTGTTTCCGGGTCTGGCGGCAGCGGCCTGCGTTCCGTTCTGGACACGCCATTGGGGACGGGTACTCGTCTTCACCCTGTTCTTTTCGCTCGCGTTTTATTTGCGCGGCCACATTCTGACTGGGTTTCCGTGGAACCTTCCTGCCTATGGCTGGGGCGCGTCGCTTGGCATCCTGCAAAGCCTCAGCGTTCTTGGTGCCTATGGACTGTCGCTTCTGACGGTGCTGTTCGGAGCGTCGCTGGCTCTTTTCGCTGACAGCTCACGGCGGGCCCGCATCGTCCCCCTTGTCGTCCTCGGTGTCTTTGCCGTTCTCTGGTTTGGAGGACAGCTGCGGCTTGCCCTGACGCCGATCCGAAACGTGCCGCATGTCGAGTTGCGCCTGGTCCAGCCGGATGTGCCACAGGACCAAAAATATCTACCGCAATATCAGCAGCGCAACTGGCAACGGCTGATCGATCTTTCGGTGAAGCCTGCGCACATCGCCCCTACGGATATCATCTGGCCTGAGGCAGCGCCGCCCTTTCTGCTATTACGCAGCCAATCCGCGCTGGCGCAGGTGGCATCGCTCACCACCCATGGCCGCGTTCTTCTCACCGGAGCTGTGCGTGTCACCGCCTCGGTCAATCATGGCTATCGCTTCTACAACAGCGTCCTGATGTTCGCCCATAGCGGACAGCTGATTGGAATCTATGACAAGGCACATCTCGTTCCCTTCGGCGAGTACCTGCCCGCGCGCGGACTTCTGTCCGCGATCGGGCTGACCCAGCTTGTTGATGCGCCATCGAACTTTACCGCCGGCAAGGGACCACACACCTATGATCTGCCGGGCGCTCCCCCCGTAGGCCCCCTGATCTGCTACGAGGTGATCTTTCCAAACGCGGTCGTGGGTGCAACGCGCCCGCATTGGTTCGTCAATGTAACTGACGATTCCTGGTTCGGCCCTCCCGGTTCGTCGGGCCCGGTGCAACATCTTCTGATTGCGCGCGCACGCGCGATCGAAGAAGGGTTACCTATTGCGCGCGCCGCCAACACCGGGATTTCCGCGATCATAGATCCGATGGGACGGATCAAAGGGCGACTTGGCTCAGGAAAAATGGGGGTGGTTGACGGCCCTCTGCCCGCTGCATTGCAACCTACGATCTACGCGCGCATCGGCGATACCCTGTTCTTTCTCCTTCTGCTGGGTTGTGCGGTGCTGGCCGCTTTGCCGCAAGCGCCGTTGTGGCGCCGCTACGTCAAAGCCCCTTCCCGTTAGCGTGGAAATATGTCTAAGTTCCGCGGCAGGAACGGTATACGTCGTGCCCCAAAAAAAGCCCAATCCCGTTGATTCACAGGTCGGCAATCGCGTCCGCGTACGGCGGATGCTTTTGGGCATGAGCCAAGAAAGGCTGGGCGAGCTTCTCGGCCTGACCTTTCAGCAGATCCAGAAATACGAAAAGGGCACCAATCGCATTGGCGCCGGACGCCTCTACCAGATCGCGCAGATTCTGGGCGTTCCGATTGACTATTTTTATGAGGGGGCTGAGGCACGCAACGTCAGCCCGCCCACGGGCGCAGCCAGTCCGCCCGTTGCCGAATTTCTGTCGAGCGCCGAGGGTCTGCAGCTGGCGATGGCCTTCATGCAGATCAAATCGGCGAAACTGCGCCGGCGTGTCGTGGATCTCGTTCGCACCATGGCTGACGAGGAAAAAGAGACTTAAGTCTTTGCCGCGCGGGCAGCCTTTTCTGCCAGTCCAGACTGTCCGGAACGCGCCTCGAGTACGGCATAAACCTCGTCAGGCGTAATCTCGGTTGCCAGCCACAGCACCAGAAGATGATAGAGCAGATCAGCCGATTCAGCGATGACAGCAGACCGGTCCTGCCCGACTGCCGCAAGCGCGGTCTCTACCGCCTCCTCGCCGAGCTTCTTGGCGATGCGCAGCTTACCTGATTTCAGTAATTGTGCGGTGTAGGACGATTGCGGATCCGAGTTCTTTCGGCTCTCAAGCTCGGTAAAAAGGCGGTCAATCGTCGACGACATCAGTTTGCTCCTGAATCCAGAAGACGGCGGGCGATAACCTGCGCCTGGATTTCGCCAGCTCCCTCGAAAATATTGAGAATGCGCGCGTCGCAGAGCACGCGGCTGATGGGATATTCAAGCGCAAAGCCGTTGCCGCCGTGAATCTGCAGGGCGCCATCGGCGGCTGCCCAGGCTATGCGGGCCGCCAACAGCTTGGCCATGCCGGCTTCCAGGTCGCAGCGCCGGCCGTCATCCTTCTCACGGGCCGCAAAATAGGTCATCTGCCGCGCGATCATGATCTCAACTGCCATCATCACGAGCTTATCCCGTACCCGTGGAAAGCTGAAAATTGCCGTACCGAACTGCTGGCGTTCGAGCGCGTAGGCAAGGCCGAGATCTAGCGCACACATGGCAACGCCCACGGCGCGCGCCGCAGTCTGAATGCGCGCCGATTCGAACGTTTGCATCAGCTGCTTGAAGCCTTGTCCTTCCTCGTTGCCGAGGAGATTGCCTGCGGGAACTGAAAAGCCGTCGAAGCCGATTTCGAATTCCTTCATGCCGCGATAACCCAGAACCCGAATTTCACCGCCACGCATTCCAGGCGCGGGAAAAGGATCGGACTGGCTGCCGCGCGGCTTTTGCGCAAGCAGCATCGACAGCCCGCGATAGTCGTTGCTGGACGGATCGGTGCGCACCAAAAGGGTCATCACGTCTGCGCGCGCAGCGTGGGTGATCCAGGTCTTGTTGCCATAGACCCTGTAGTGATCGCCCTCACGTACGGCACGGGTCCGCAGTGCACCCAGGTCCGAGCCGGTATTGGGTTCGGTAAAGACTGCCGTTGGCAGAATCTCGCCGGAGGCGA
>JAGWRJ010000624.1 GCA_028869725.1 Alphaproteobacteria bacterium
ATAAGGCAACCCGTCCTGCTTCAGGATCGATTCCAGTCGATCTGCATTTGCCCCGGTGGCATTCAGCCACAGAATAAAGCGGCCACTGCCCTGCTGATGATGAAGGCGGTATCCCTGGACCACCGTGTCGACCTCGTGGGCAACCCCGTAATTGCCGGAATAAAGCAGAACATTCCGTCCGGCCAATATCTCCGGCTTGACCGCAGGGGTCTCCTCACCGGTCACGCTCACTGGAGAGGGATCACGCTTGAGAAAAATTCTCTGCGCAGCGATGCCGCCTTGAAGGAGAATCCGCCTCTGGTCCTCGCCGAGGACCTCGAAGCGATCAACCCTACGGCGCAACCACCAGGTCAGTGCGACCAGCAGATTAAGGACCTTTGACGGACGCAGGCGATCAGCAGCAATGACCTCGGGGTAGAAATCCGTGATGCGATAGCAAAGCCGTATGCCACCTATCCATTTTGCCGCAACGGCGAAATACAGCATGAAAGGCGGAGAGCCTGTAAACAGGAACTCGCACTCTGCCTGTCGTGGCGTCCGGAATGCCTCCCGGATCAGCCGCCAATTGGCGCCAAATGCCCACACCAGGCGCCCGACCCAATTTGTGCGATCCACGGCACGCATCCAAAGTCGCCGTATCTGTAGACGGCCGCCGCTGGCGAACTCTTCCTCGACGATTCGGTCTTTGGTGTGCGTAAAACCGATCAGGCATACCTGCTCGCCTCTTTCCGCCCGCTCGCGCGCAAACAGCATCGCGTATTGGCCAACCGCCCCAAATTCCGGCGGCAGCCAGTCGACCAGATAGACAAGGCTGAAGGGCCGGACCGTCATGTCGCCGGATGGTTGGAAAATTCGCGACGACGCACTTCGGCTTCAATCCAGGCGTAGGTTTTTTCGAGACCCGCCCGCAAAGTCTGGCTGGGCGCCCAGCCAAGCGTTTCCTTGATCAGGCGATTGTCGGAGTTACGGCCACGCACGCCGAGTGGACCCTTGACGTGTTCAATCTCGAGTTTCTTGCCCGCAATATCCATCACCATTGCGGCAAGCTGGTTGATTGACACCATTTCCTCAGAGCCAATGTTAAATGGGCCCTCATGACCTGACCGTGTCAGGCGCAGCGAGCCTTCGAGGCATTCGTCGATGTAGAGAAATGATCGCGTCTGAAGGCCATCGCCCCAGATCTCAATGCTACCGCCAGAGCGAGCCTGGGCGACTTTGCGGCAGATTGCGGCGGGAGATTTCTCTCGTCCGCCATCATAGGTGCCTTCCGGTCCGAAAATATTATGGTAGCGCGCGATCCGGCACTGCATGGCGTAATTGCGGTTGTAGGCGAGATACATCCGTTCGCTGAATAACTTCTCCCAGCCATATTCACTGTCGGGTGCCGCAGGATAGGCACTACCCTCGGCACAGTTGGGATTGTCCGGGTCCTCCTGATTGTACGCGGGATAGATGCACGCTGAGGAGGAGTAAAATACCCGCTTGATACCGGCAAGACGACAGGCTTCGACCATATTGAGATTGATCGTCGCCGAATTGTGCATGACCTCCGCGTCATGTTCGCCAGTAAAAATATATCCTGCGCCCCCCATATCAGCGGCCAGCTGAAAGACTTCATCAAATCGCCGGTCAACGACCTGTGCCACAACACGCTGGTCGCGCAGATCACCAATGACGAAGTCGTCAGCCCAGCTTTCGGAGAAGTCGGGATATTTGAGATCCACGCCACGCACCCAGAAGCCTTCGTGTTTGAGGCGGCGAACAAGATGGCTTCCGATAAAACCACCTGCACCGCAGACCAATGCCTGTCGCATATTGAACCCCTTCCTTCTGCCCCGAATCGTAAACTGGCCTCGACACCCCGGCCATAAGGTTCTGCCAGCCCGCAGTCACGCACCTGGACCTGACGCCGGCCCGGCACGAATGACCCACAGGACTTTTACGAAATCCATACCCACCCAGATCACGTTTGCGCTCGCCGCACGAAACGCCCGCGCCTCTCGCAACTGCAGACCGTTCCCTGAGGCCGCAGGCCCAATGCCATACTCCTTGCCCTACCCCTCAGCGCGTCTTTCGACCACAAGATCGCCGAGCACCAGAACATCCATCCGCGTGCGCAGAAAGCAGTCGAGCGCTTCCTGCGGCTGGCACACGACCGGCTCATTCTCGTTGAACGAGGTGTTAAGTACCATTGGCACGCCGGTGAGTGCCTGAAATTCCTCAATCAACCGCCAGTAGCGTGGGTTGGTCGCAGCATAGACTGTCTGCAGCCGTCCTGATCCGTCGACGTGGGTAACCGCCGGGATACGCGCCCGTTTGTCTTCACGGATCTGGAAGACCTGCATCATGAAAGGTACTGCGTCATCTTCCTCAAACCAGTCAGTAACTTCCCGATCCAGCACCGAGGGGGCAAAGGGGCGGAACGATTCACGACGCTTGATCTTGGCGTTCAGGATTTCCTTCATGTCGCTGCGTCGTGGATCGCATAGTATGGAGCGATTGCCGAGCGCACGTGGTCCCCATTCCATGCGCCCCTGAAACCAGCCTACAACTCGACCATCGGCGATGTGACGTGCCGTGCGCCGGCACAGTTCAGCTTCGTCGGCAACACGCGTGATGGCACACCCGGCTTCGTCAAGCTGAACCCTGTGCAGCGCTATCACCGCATCGATATCCGCGGCCTCGAATTTTGGTCCCCAATAGGCATGATCCATCCGAAAGGCGCGCCTGCCACCCTCCTTCCGCCACACCGCGAATGCCGCACCAATGGCACCACCGGCATCGCCCGCCGCCGCCTGCACATAGACCCGACGGAATGGGGTCATCCGCCGGACCTTGCCATTGGCCACAGAATTGGCGGCGCAGCCGCCGGCGAGCGCCAGATCCGTCGCGCCGGTCCTGCGCTGCACGGCGCCGACAAGATTGAAGAATGCCTCCTCGTACATGGCCTGCACGGAGCGCGCCAGATCGAAATGGCGCGCTTCAAGCACCTCATCCGGCCGGCGCCGTGGACCCAACAAGTCCTCCAGAGCTGGCGAAAAATTGTCGCCGACGTCAGGAGAACCACTCATCCAGTGAAATGGCACTTCTTCGACATGATGGCGAAAGTAACGCAGGTTGAGAGCAAAGCTACCATTCGGGTTCAGCTTTACGATCTGACGCAGCTGCTCAAGCTGGGTTGGCGCCCCATAGGGTGCGAGTCCCATGACCTTGTATTCGTCACCGTAGTGGGGAAACCCGAGATACTGCGTAAAGGCCTGATAAAACACTCCCAGCGAATGGGGAAAGTACACCTGCCCGTCAACGTCAAGCTGTTCACCTTCGCCATGCCCCCACGCGGCACTGGCAAAGTCACCAAACCCATCGACCGATACCACGGCGGCATCCTCGAACGGCGACACATAATAGGCCGAATAAAGATGGCAGAGGTGATGCTCCACCGGGTGAACCTCTCCGCGAAATTCGGAGGTAGGAAACTCTCGCCGCAGCAATTCGTCGATGCCACTGCGCTCAGCACGGAATTTCAGCTTCTGCCGGATGAGGCCGAGACTTGGCCGACGCCGGGCCATGTAGAGAGCCTTGCGCCATAAATGTGCGGAATTGTCCTGATTTATTCCAACATGATCGACGTCGCAAAGCTCGACGCCGGCCTCCTTCAGACAGTAGGCAATCGCCTGCGAAGGAAACCCCGCCCAGTGCTTCAGGCGCCGGAAGCGCTCTTCCTCCGCCGCCGCGACGAGGACACCATCGCGGACAATGCAGGCGGCTGAATCGCCATGGAAAGCATTTAGTCCCAGTATGATCATAGCGGTTCCTGTGAACTGATACGGTCGCGTTCGTTTGGCGTGCCAGGACGCAGGCGACGCTCAAGAAGAGCAAGCGCAATCGCGATTTCTGCGAACAGGCGTTCGAGCGCGTAGCGCCAGCCTGCAATGCCGTCAAAGAGGCAGCCTTTGCGCAGAAGTACATACGGCAATATTACCAGTGGCGCGATCCAGCAAGTAAGGCGTACCTTGTCACTCAGTGACAGAAGATAACGGGGTGTGGTTATCAGATACTCAGCTTCACGCTTGGCGTATTGGATCTGCGAGCCCATCCAGCGATCAAGAGCCTTGCGGTCGTCATGGTAGATGACGCCAGTCAGATTGCCGACCCGTCCTGGCACCAGCACCTTATGTCCATGGCCAAGGTCCACATAGTGCGCCCCTTCCACCCGATAGAGCACCGTGCGGGGTGGATAAAGACTGCCGCGAAGCTTTCGCCCATGAACACAGTAGATGAATCTTGCCTGGTAGCCACCAAGACCGGTGTCACGCAGGTTTTCAAGCTCACATACCAGTTCCTCCGACGCCACATAGTCTGCATCGAGTGACAGCACCCAGGGCGTTCGGATCAACGAGAGACCGAAATTGCATTGACCGGCAAAACTGTCGAATGCGCGGTGGAAGACCTCAACCTGGCTGTAGCGCGCAGCAATCCTCAGCGTGTCATCCTGACTGCCGCTGTCGATCAGCACGATGCGCTTGGCCCAGGTCAA
>JAGWRJ010000625.1 GCA_028869725.1 Alphaproteobacteria bacterium
CAGGGGCATGATGTGCTCTTCAATGAAGCGGCGGAGGGCGGTCATGGTCCAGGCTCGACCCATGCAGAAGAAGCCAATTACTGGGCACTGACCTATACGTTCTTCCAGAAGCACCTGGGGCTGAAGTAGCGCGCGAAGCTGAGCCAGAGCGGGGCCGGGCATCGTGCTCGGCCCCGTCCTGTTCGCGCCGGCACCTTCGCAGAATGTCTGCGACCGCGGGCCGCGGCGCGCCTGTCGACCCGGACGCGTAGGGACGTAAAGGCACAAAGCCTCAGGCGGTGCCTGGCGCGAAAAATTTGACTTGTTCGTGCTTCAGGACTAAATGCCGTCCGATCCGGAAAGCCTCTGAGAACTTTCCGGTCCCGGGCCCGGTCCGGGATCGCCCCCAGGCAGCGCAGGTGCGCCCCCTGGGGTGTTTACGTTTGTTCCCGCAGCGGACGGGAAATGGTGACGCGGACAGATGTTTGATTCCTTACAAAAGCGCCTTGGCGTAACTTTTGATCGGCTGAGAGGGCGTGGTGCGCTCACGGAGAGCGATGTCGAGGAGGCATTGCGGGAAGTCCGTGTGGCACTGCTGGAAGCCGATGTCGCACTGCCGGTTGTCAAACAGTTCATCGACAGCGTGCGCCCCAAGGCGGTTGGCGAGGCGGTCATCCGCTCCGTCACTCCTGGCCAGCAGGTGGTCAAGATTGTCCATGACGCCCTGGTCGAAACCCTTGGCGAAAAGAATGAAGGGCTTGATCTTGGTTCGCCTCCGGCGCCGATCCTGATGGTGGGATTACAGGGATCGGGCAAGACAACCACCAGCGCAAAGCTCGCCCTGATGTTGCAGACCCGGGAGAAAAAGCGGGTCCTGATGGCCTCGCTCGACACCAGCCGTCCGGCGGCGATGGAGCAGCTCAAGATCCTGGGCGAGCAGGGTGGCATTGCCACCCTGCCGATCGTAGCTGGTCAGGGACCAGTCGAGATCGCCCGTCGGGCCCTCGCCTCGGCCAAGGTCGGCGGTTACGACGTCGTGGTGCTGGACACCGCAGGCCGCCAGCACGTCGACGAGCAACTGATGACCGAGGTTGCAGCGGTACGGGCCCAGGTCAATCCGCATGAGACCCTGCTCGTTGCCGACAGCCTGACTGGCCAGGATGCAGTCAACATAGCCAAAGCCTTCAACGAGCGGGTCAAGCTCTCCGGCATCATTCTGACGCGCGCTGACGGTGATGCGCGTGGCGGCGCAGCGTTGTCGATGCGCAAGGTGACCGGTGCCCCCATCAAGTTTCTTGGCGTCGGGGAAAAGCTCGATGCTCTGGAGCCGTTCTATCCTGAACGCGTGGCCGGACGCATTCTCGATATGGGCGACGTGGTCAGCCTGGTCGAGCGTGCGGCTGAAACGATCGACAAGGAAAAAGCCGAGGCCATCGCCAAAAAGATGAAGCGCGGCGAGTTCGATATGAACGACCTCGCCGAGCAGCTGCGACAGATGAAAAAGCTGGGTGGCATGCAAGGCGTTCTGGCTATGCTTCCTGGGGTCGGCAAAATCAAGGATCAGATGAGTGCCGCCGGGCTCGACGACAAGATCATCACGCGTCAGGAAGCTATCATCGGTTCGATGACCAGACAGGAACGCGTCAAGCCGGACATCATCAACGGGTCGCGCCGCAAGCGCATTGCAGCGGGTGCCGGCGTTGAGGTCAGTGACGTCAACAAGTTACTCAAAATGCACCGCCAGATGTCGGACGTGATGAAGAAGATGGGACGCATGGGACCGCGCGGTCTGGCTGGCATGGGTAATCTTTCCGGATTGTTTGGTGGCGGCATGCCTCAGCTTCCGCCCGGAATGATGCCAGGAGGCAAGAAGTGATGGCGCGGTTTTTCACCGGCGGTGCCGGCCGCCTGCCGAGCAACCACGCTGCAGATCTACGTTTTATACCGTTGAAAGGAATGTACTGACATGGCACTTCGTATTCGTTTGGCCCGCGGCGGCACCAAAAAGCGGCCGCATTATTCGGTTGTTGTGGCCGATTCACACTCTCCGCGGGACGGCCGCTTCATCGAGAAGATCGGCTTCTATAATCCCCTGTTGCCGCAGGATCACGCCGACCGCATCAAGCTCGATCTTGAGAAGGCGAAAGCCTGGCTCGGCAAGGGCGCGATCGCGACCGACCGCGTGCATCGGTTTCTTGCCGATGCGGGTCTTGTCAAGCCGCTGACCCGCAGCAATCCGCAGAAATCAAAGCCGAAGAAGAAGGCGCAGGAGCGCGCCGAAGCTGCAGCGAAGGCAGCAGAGGCCGGCGGCGAGGCGGCATAGCCGCGTATCCCAATGGCGGCAGACATTCTCCTTGGTGTTGTGCTGGGCGCCCATGGTCTGAAGGGCGAGGTGAAGGTGCGAACCTTCACCGAAGCGCCCGAAAGGCTTGCTGCCTACGGTCCGCTGCACGATGCCAAGGGCCGCGTCCTGTCGATCGTGCATATCAGAGCGATCGACGCCGCCTCAGCCGTTGTGCGGTTTGATCGGATCCATGACCGAAAGGATGCCGAAGCGCTCAAGAGCACGGAGCTCTTTGTCGCGCGTACTGCCCTGCCGCAGACCGAGGCCGAGGAATTCTATCACGCCGATCTGGTGGGGCTGAGGGTCGAGGACAGCGAAGGACGGTTGATCGGTCACATTCGGGGCATCCACAATTTTGGTGCCGGCGATGTGGTCGATATCGAACGCACGGATGGTGGTGAGGCGCTGTTACCCTTCAATCGCCAGTTTGTGCCGGTGGTTGATATCGATGCCGGGCGGATTGTGATAGTTGCTCCGGAGGAGATTGAGGTCAGATCCGAAGGGCGTCGCACCAGAGGAGACGTCGAATGAGCGAACTGAAATTCCGTGAGGCTCGGGAAGACGATCTTGCCGCCATTGTTGCCATGCTGGACGATGACGGTCTGGGCCGGGGGCGTGAACGTCTGTCGGGCGAGGGCGTAGATCCAGTGTACACGCAGGCGCTTCGCGAGATTCACGCGCAGCCTGGCAATCACATTATTGTTGTCGAACGTGACGGCGAGCTCATCGGTACCTACCAACTGACGGTGATTGCAGGGCTGTCACGCTGTGGCGCCCGGCGAGCGCAGATTGAGGCGGTGCGGGTCAGAGCCGGCCTGCGTGGCCGCGGTATTGGCGAAGCCATGCTGCGCCATGCCATCGCGCAGGCACGGCAGGAGGGCTGCACGCTGGTCCAGCTCAGTTCCGACCGGCGACGCGGCCGCGCCCACCTGTTCTACGAACGTCTGGGCTTTGTCGCCACGCACATTGGCTTCAAGCTGGAGCTCAGATGAGCTGGTCGGCGAGCGTGCTGACGCTCTTTCCCGATATCTTCCCGGGGCCGCTTGCGGTTTCTCTGGTCGGAAAAGCGTTGAGCCGCGGCCTCTGGCAGCTGAAGGTGCGTGATATCCGTGAGCATGGCATCGGCCGTCATCGCAGTGTCGACGATACGCCGGCCGGTGGGGGACCTGGCATGGTGATGCGCGCCGATGTGGCCTGTGCGGCTATCGACGCGGCGCTGGCCGATGGCGCCCAGCGCCCTGTGATCTATCTCACTCCGCGAGGCCGGCTGCTGGACCAGGCGCGCATTCACGCCCTTGCCTCGGGACCCGGCGTGACCCTCCTGTGTGGCCGCTTTGAGGGGCTCGATGAGCGCGCAATCGAGGCGCGGCAGCTCGAAGAGGTCTCGATTGGAGACTTTGTCCTCGCCGGCGGCGAAATCCCGGCGCTGGCCCTTATCGAGGCCTGCGTCCGGCTGATTCCCGGCGTTCTGGGCGCGGAAGCCTCTGCTGCCGAGGATACGTTTTCCGGAAATCTTCTGGAGTATCCGCAATTTACACGGCCCCAGAGCTTCGAGGGGCGCAATATCCCTGCCGTGCTCACCTCTGGCGATCATGCCCAGATCGCACGCTGGCGGCGCCAGCAAGCAGAGGCACTGACGAAAAGCCGCCGTCCGGACCTCTTCTCCCTCTATGAATCCGGGAAACTCTAGGCTATACGGCCCCCCTTCACGAATTTGGCAGACGCCTGTGCCGACGGAGACCCGCGATGAACCTGTTGCAAACCCTTGAAGCCGAACAGGCTGCCACCTTGCGTGGTGACAAGCCCGCGCCCGACTTCCGTCCTGGCGATACGCTGCGCGTCAACGTCAAGGTGGTGGATGCCTCGTTTGACGAAAAGACGAAGCAGATGAAAACCCGCGAACGCATCCAGGCTTTCGAGGGTGTCTGCATCTCCCGCCAGGGGGCCGGTCTCAACGAGAGTTTCACGGTGCGCAAGATCTCCTATGGCGAAGGCGTCGAGCGCGTCTTCCCGATCTTTTCGCCCCTCCTCGACTCGGTCGAGATCGTGCGGCGGGGCAAGGTCGCCCGCGCCAAACTCTATTATCTGCGCGGCCGTCGCGGTAAGGCGGCGCGTATCGCCGAACGCGGTGAGCGGGCGAGCGAAATCGCAGCCAAGGACGCCGCAAAGGCTTAATCGGACCTGTGCTCAGCGC